>CAKSPP010000029.1 GCA_934481505.1 uncultured Eubacteriales bacterium | reverse complement strand
GGAAAAATACCCACCGACCCGAATCTCGTGACGATTGATTCCGAGAATAAGACAGTCAGTGCGGCAATGCCTTCCGACAATACCGAAGATATCTTCTGGAACCCCGTTTCCGGCGAAGTCTTCTATAAAGACGCCGACGGAAAAGACGTTTCCGCAGGAACCTTCAAAATTGTCAACGGCGTCGGTTCTTTCGACTGTGCGTCCGACAGCTACCATATTGACGCAAGATATGAACTTTATATCAATGCCGCAGAAGCTCTTCAGAAAAAACTTCTTGCCGCTCCCGCATATCTTGTCGGTGCAACGATAAACCTCAACTACATTTACGGTCAGAGAGGTTCTGTCAATATCATAAGCGACAACATCGATTCGCTTTATAAGCTCACCACCGGCGAAATGACCGGAACCACTTCCGGCGGTATAGGCTATGAAATAAACCTCAAACCCGGTGCCGCAAGAGACGCAATAATTTCTCTTAAAGAAGAAACCGTTGCAAACGGCGGCAAACTCAAACTTTACAATCTTATCCTTAACTACAACTCTTCCGCAAACAAAGTCCTCTGGCTTGCAAATAACGCGGCGGAAGTCAAAGCCGAATTCGAATCCCTCTATCAGAGATTTGACGCTATCTCTTCGGAAGATTCTTCCGTAAGAGAACTTGCTTCCATGGCAAGCGTATTCGGTTTTGCAAGCGAAGCTGAACAGATGACCGAAGCTCTCGATTATCTTGCGGATGTCGTTACCGAGCTTGCGAATGTCAACGCGAAATACTGGGATGTTGACGGTCTTGTCGACAAGAACGCTTCTTCCGAAGAATTCGCGGCTCTCAACTCCGCAATTTCTTCCGCAATCCAGAAGAGATATACTTCTCTCGTTTCCGAACACGAAGACGCAGAAGTAAAGAATCCTCTTTACGCAGGCTACACAACAATAACCAAGGGCGTTGCCCAGAGCAGAGTCGAAGTAACCGTCAAGGCGGAAGTCGTCGATAAGAATTCGGCAGACTCCAAGACCCTTACGACTCTTTCCGATGTAAAGGTTGTTGACCTCGTTCTTTCGACCGGGGCAACCGAAGCCGAAATCCTCGAAGCAATCGAAGCTTCCGGAGTAAAGGCTGCCGCGAAAGCCGTTTGGGACAGCGAATACGATATTGACGAAGCAAACTACGATGTTGTTGTTGACGGCGTTCCGTCGACCCTTTCGGACAATGTTTCCGTTACTATCACTTACGTTCCGAAAACCTACAATGTTACATATAACTACGAAACAACATCGACCGATACCGTTCCTTACGGATATCGCATAACCCTTGCAAAACATTCCGACAGCTCGAAGTCTTACGACTACACCGTAAACGGTTCTCTCTACCGCGAAGGTTCCGTTTATAAAGTAACCGGAGACACCGTTCTTTCGAGAAACGAAGGCAAGGCGGTTTCCGAATATAACGTAACAACCGTTATCGCCGGAAGCGATTATCCCGGTTCTCTTCTCACCGCAGAAGAAAAAGCGGTCATCACTTCGAGAGGCCTTGTCGACTCTTCCGTTTGGTACAGACTTCCCGACCAGAACGCAAACCTCGTTGTTGTTTCTTCCGCAGGCGAAAATAAATATAATGTTACCGCAGCCGACTGCTTCTCCGGACTTCTTTCCGGTTCCGCCTGGAAAGCCGTAAACGGCTATGTTGTTGACGGCGACGGAAACGACGTTGCTTCCTTTGACATAACAAACGGAAGTGCACAGTTTGATTACAGCGGAGATTTCGACCATGTAAGAGTTGAATATTCTCTCACCGTTCCCGAAATCGGAGCCTCCGATATTTCGAAATACATAAATCTTCCGAATACTCTCGTCGCAGAAGCTGCGGCTCAGAGAAAAGCTCTTGACGATATGATGGTCGACGACCTTGTCAAAGGTTTGTCGGAAGTCTACGGCAGCCGTCTCGATATGATCGAGGCTCTTGCGAAAGATTATTCCGCCGAGGCTCGTGCCGCAGTTGAAAAACTTATCGAAGAGTGCGTCGACACTTCAACATCGACCGAATCTCTTTACCTTTACGAATATATCCTTGCTTATCAGTCTCAGGGACTTGCTTTCTACTATGCCGACGGCAATGCCGCTAAAATGGCATATCAGATAGAAACCCTCAGAAATTGCCTCAATATCCTTTGGGACGATCCCGAATTCCAGAAAGACCTCGAAGATCCCGATATAAGCAAATACAAAGACAGACTTGAAGTCGTAAAAGACGATTTGCAGGATGTCGCTCTCGTTCCGGTAAACGAAAATATCGACGGTTCTTCCGAATATCTCGCAAACCTTGTTGCGGCTCTTGACGCAGCGGCAGGAAAGACCTCCGCTCACGAAGTCACGGGCGACCTTAAACTTCTCGCGTCCGTCACCGCAGCAGCTCCCGATACTTCTTCCGTTTCGATTACGATAAATGTAGTCGATAAAAACGGAAACAACGTTTATACCGCAAGAGGCAGCCGCAGTTTTGCTGCCGACGCTGCAATCGGAACCGAAGGAGTTGCAAAACTCGAAGCTCTTATCGCTTCTCTTAAATCGGGCTACGCTATCGACGAAGTCCATTACGCACTTACCGTTGAGGGAACTCTCCCCGGAGCAGGAGATACGGTTTCCGAAAATATGTCGGTTGTTTATACATGGGCTCCTATCCGCTACACCGTTAAAATCGACGGCGAAGCAGACCAGTATATCTACCCCGACGGAAGCCAGATGAAGATAAATCTTCCGCTCTGTCAGACCCCCAATCACAAATATGTATATATAATAGGAAGCGAACGCGTAACTTCGACCTCTTATGTTATTGCCGATATCGCAACTCTCGACGCCCTGTTCGGTGAAGTCGGAGGCACTCTCACGATAACCCGTGAAGATATCGACCTCAACAGAGACGGAATTATCGATTTCGTAAATAAACTCAATAAGGCAATCGCCGACGGCGGTCTTACCTATACAAAAGACGGCAGACAGTGCCTTATGGCTTCTTTCATTCCTCTTGAAGACGAAAACGGAAACATCACCGTAATTTTCAGAGTTTCTCCGGAAAATGTTTCGGGTGCTTCTTATAAAGCAATCGTCTCCGACATCGCAAACATCTTTATCGACACATATTTCGACTATATCGGAATTGACGGCGAAGTTTTCTGGGATAAGAAAGTCCATCTCCAGTCGGCTATCGACGCAGTTCTCAACAGCGGCGTTTCTCTCGATACCGTAACCGAAGTCATCGATGAAAACGGCAATATCAAAGAGATCACCGACGAAATTCCCTCGCTCGGAAACCTCACCGCAATAGGAACCGTAAATAACGGTGCTCTCGAAGTTTCGGGCAAATATATAAACGATGTCGCTATCCTCGGCGGAAAACTTGCGGAAACCTCTCTCCAGTTCGGTTCTTCCGCAGCTGACGCAATAAACGTACCGTTCTATGTAACTATCGAAGATTTCGACCTCAATGCTGCTTCCCTTAAATCTGCAAGAAAAGCAGTAACCGATGTCAGAAGATATGTAAATATCGAGGGCGTTGACGGCGAACTTAAACTCACCGTAACTTCTCCCGAATCGGTTTATCCCTACTTCATTGCGGCTCTTCTCGTAACAGGTAAAGCCGACATCGAAAATATCGGAAATATCGATATGAGAGATGTTCTCAAATACGGCTACAACCTCGCAAGACCCGTAATCTCCGACAGCAACCTTTCTGTCGACACAATCGAAAGAACCCTTCTCAAAGCGGAAAAAACGGTTGACCTTTCTTCCTTCAAGAGACTCTTCAACATCGTCCGCAAAGGTCTTTCGAACCTTATGAATAACGTTTCCGAAGACGGTTTCTCCTCCGGCGGAACTTACAACGGAACAATCACTTACGATATAAGACAGCTTCTTGCCGATAAACTCGGACTTTCCGATACCGTCCTTAAACTTATTGCGGAAGCAAATTCCGAAACCGAGGGAGCGGAACCCGCAGGCGTCAAAGCAAATGTTGAGTTCACTCTCACAAACGTCAACACCACTTATGAGGCGGTTGTCGTTGACGCAAGAGCAGAGGGCATAAAGAACAAATACAGATTCGTAAAAGATCTCGATACCGTTCTCCCGAACCTCAGTAAAGACGCCACCGTCGTTCTTCTTTCCGACGTGACGCTTGACAGAACGGCAACCTTTAATAATGCTGCGATAATCGACCTTAACGGATTTACCCTCAAAGGAAATCTCGTTTCGAACTGCACCGGAAATTACGGTGTTTCGATTATCGACACAAGAATTGATACCTACGGCTGCGGAACCGTTGACGGAACCCTTTCCGGAAAATTCACCGTAACCGGCGGTAAATTCACTTCCGACGTTTCCGGAATGCTCAAAAAAGGCTACACGCAGGACGAAAACGGATATGTAACCAACGGTCTTTACACACTTACCGAAGATATCTACGGCAACATCACCGTAAATGTTTCGGGCGATGTTATCGACGATGCGAAGATCCCCGATCTCAAGGCATTCGCCGCAGACCTCGGAGCTGACCTTCTCGCAAAATTCTATAACAGTGCCGAAATTTCCGTTGACGGAAACAAGGTTTACAGCGTAAACATAAACGACCTTGTAGGCTACATTCAGAGACCCTATAAAGAATCCGCAAAGACGCTTGCAAGCGACCTTGTCGCATGTATCGACGAAGCGGGACTTACCGCACTCATAAACAAGGCTCTTGCCGACGTAACCGACTTCGGAAAAGTTGCAACTGCCGTTGAAAACGGTGAAGACATCCTTTCCTATAATATAAGCACCAAATTCTGGGATGTTGCCGCAAGAGTTGAAGGCTCGGCAGACGATAATTATCTTACCGCCGATGTCAAGCCCTCCGAAAACGGCAAAGACTTCAAAGTCTCCGTTAAACTTGCGGATACCGCTACTGCCGAACAGAGAAAGGCGATTGCAGATATCTTCAAGGAACTCGACAAGACCGTTACCGTAAACGACCTCGGTGTCAACATCGCCGATATCGCTCTTAACGGCACGAAACTTGCAGTAAACTATGACGGCAGAGCAGATGTAAAAGTCGACCTCTCCGTAAATAAAGATTATGCGGCTCTTATTGCCGTAATGGTAGCTTACAACACAACAGGTTCTCTTAAAGATGAACTTGTCGCCGCTGTAAACACCTATCTTGATAACGGCTCGACCGCAGACCTCAAAACAGCTCTTGAAAAAGTAACCGTTGCCCAGTTCGTCTCCGCCGTCAAATCGGTAAGACGTGCGACAGTCGAAGAAATGCTCGCGTCTCTCGGCGTTGAATCCGAAGGCGGCATCGCGTCTCTCGAAAATATCTACGACAGAGTTTTGAGTGTCGCAGCGGCAGCTCTCAACCGTCTCGATATCACCGGTTCTTCGAGCAAACTTTCCGCTTTTGCAACCGAAGACTTCGGAACCTACGAATACGAAACAAGCGTAAGACATATTGATCTTAAAGGAACGCTTAAACTCTTCGACGAAGATAAAGCAATCGTCGTTAAAGATTCCGACGGAAACTTCGTTCTCGAAACAGACGACCTTTCCGAAGCGTTCGAAAACAGAAACGACGGCGACGTTGTTTACATCAACAAGGCGGTAACCGCTTCTTCCGATATCACCGTTTCGGCTGATGTTGAAATCAAGAACGCGGCAAACCTCGACCTCGGTGATTATTCTGTCGTTCTCGGAAACGAAAACGCAAAAGTAACTTCCGACAGCCGTCTTTCCGTTAAATCGGGTCTCGACCTCTACGAAGTTGTCGAAGCCGAAGAAAACGGTAAATATACTTACACTCTCACTCTTAAAGCAATAATCGTAATTTCCGCTTCCGGCATTGAAACCAAATACGCAGGTTCGGAACTCGCGAAAGCTCTTAAAGAAGCGACCGACGGCTCTACGGTTTATGTAAATATCCCGGCAACCCTCGGCGAAAATGTAACTCTTACTTCTTCCGTTGAAATAGTTTCCGCGTCCAATATCGACTTCAACGGCAATAAGATAACTCTTAAATCCGGTAAGACCCTTGTTTCCGATTCTTCGATAACGGCAAATGTCGTCGCCGAAAAAGGATACAAGATAACCGAAACTGTTTCCGGCGGCAAATATACCTATAAAGCGGAAGCACTTATTCCCACTATCGCAATTCCCACAGTAAACGTTCAGCCCTCCGGTAATATCAGAGGTGCAAGAGTAGAAGCAGCAAACAAATATATATATCTTGATACAAACCCGAACGGAATTTCTTCGGCAACCTTCAAGTCGCTTGTAACATTCGCAACGACCAACGCCGATACCGTAACTTATGAAATCAAGAATAACGGTTCGACCCTCGGTTCTGGCGACCAAAAGTAACCGTCACCGCAAAGAACGCTTCCGGTGCTTCGGCAACCGTAACCTACACCGTAATAATCCTCGGCGATACAAACTGCAACGGCAGAATCGAATCGGGTGACGCAACGAGAATCTCGCTGCATTACGCAGGTGTAAGAACCATGACCGGCGACGCTCTCCTTGCTGCGGATACCAACCGCAACGGCAGAGTCGAATCGGGCGACGCAGTCAAGATTTCCGCGAAGTATGCTTATGCTTGGAACGATAAATCTTATAAATCTGCACTCAGATAAACGATAGGAGGAATTAACATGAAAAAAACCGCAAAAATACTGACATTTCTGCTGATTATTTCAATTCTCGCAAGCCTCTTTGCCTTCAATACCGCAGCTGCGGTATCGGGCAAGGCCGGTCAGACCGTTAAAGTAACTTTCAGCTTCCCCAATGCTTACGGTGCAAACGGACATATTACATATTCGAACCCCGGAATTCTTTCCGATGTGTCCGTTTCGAGTAACCTCGCAGGAACCTGCACAAAAGACGCTTTCCTTGTTTTCGGAACAGCCAAAACAACCGTAACCGTCACAGTTACCGCAAAAATCAGTTCTTCCGCAAAAGCGGGCGACAGCTGCACAATTTCCGTTGCCGACGGCGAATATGCAGTCGATATTGATGGAAACGTTACCCCTGCTCCGAAATCCGATGTTATAACCGTCGCCGCAACTCAGAGCGGCGGAAACCAGGGCGGAAATCAGGGCGGAAACTCCGGCGGCAATAACAACAAACCCTCTTCCAAAATCGACTATACCGAACTCAACCGTCAGATAAAAATCGCGTCTTCCCTTGAAAAGACAGGTTACACAGACGCAAGCTGGAAGAACATGACCGACGCTCTCGCCGCAGCCCGCAAACTCACTTCGAGCAACAGCCAGTCCGCGGTTGACGCAGGTGCTAAACGCCTTGCCGACGCAATAGCAGCCCTCGAAAAGGTTGACTACACCAAACTTCGCGAAGCTCTCGATCAGGTTCAGTCCTTTATCGACGGAAGCGACTTTGCAAGCACTTGGGCAGCACTTATGGGTGCCGTTGACAACGGAAATTCGATGCTTAAAAGCGGAAATCAGGCTGATATAGACGCCGCTGCTGAAGCTCTTATCACCTGCCTTGACGCCATGAAAGCAAAACTCAACGATATGACCAAAACCGTTGAAGTTCCCGTTGAAAAACCCATTGAAGTAGAACCGTCGGGTCCCTACTGCAACATCACCTGGCACCTTGTTCTCATAATCCTCTTCTTCGTATCTCTCGCGGTAAATATCGTATTTGTCGTTCTTACCGTCCTCTGGTTCCTGAAGAAGAAAAAGAACACCAAAGACACAACTCCTCTCGTTGACTACAAAATAGGCGACGACGACTAATCCTGAAAAAAGTGTATGCCCGGGCGGCGGTTCGGGCATACCGATACTCATAAAAAGGGGAAAAACCCGTGGAAAATAATACTTGGAAGCGAAAAGAATACGAAACTTGGGAAGAAGCGTTTATGGGACTTTGCCCTGCCGTAAGACAGCAGTCGGTAAGAGTCGCCGCATATACGCAGGTTCTTTATAACGAGGCGTGCGAAAAGCGTTTTGCTCAGTCTCCCGAATATAAAGAATATCCCGACAGAATTAAGGGAAAATATTCGGAACTTGCCTATAAATGCGGAATGTACCACCAGATAGGCAAATCGCTCGTTCCCGAAGAATATCAGATATGGCAGAAAGACTTTACCGAAGAGGAAAAAGCGGTCTACCGCAAATATACCTCCGACGGAAGAGTTCTTGCAGCCTCTCTTCAGGAAAAAACGCAGCGTGCCAAAGGCAAACGCACGGGCAATTTCGAAGAGATTCCGACTTCCAACATTCCGTGGCTTATGATTCGCGAAGCGTGCGAACAGCATATGGAAAAATTCGACGGGACAGGCTACCCCTTGGGACTCAAAGGTTCGGAAATAAGCCCGATCGCTCAAATCGTCGGACTTGCCAAAATGCTCGACAGACTTTCCGCCGAAACAAAGTCGGAAAATCCGTTTGCCGAAGCTTTTGACGCAATCTGTGCCGAAGAAAACAAGGCTTTTTCTACCGAACTCATTGAAATTTTCAAGACGGCAAAGGCGAAATGCCGCGGCGTCTATACGAAATTCATTCACTACACAATGACTTTGCCGAAGACCGTTCCTTTGGTCGATAAGCATAAAAAACGCCCGATGGGTCTTTCTTACCGCCCGATAGTCTCGGCGGAAAATGTCCCCGTAGCGTTCGAAGCGGAAAGCTGGTTCGGCGGAATTGCGGGCAGAGAGGGCGACAGGGAAACAGCTGCCGATATTGAACCTCTGCTCAAAAGAACAGAGCTTGTTGCGGATATGTCGTTCTACTTTTTATATGAGGCGACCGACCTTCTGCTCCGCGAACAGAACTGCAAACTCGAAAACGACGGCGTTCTCTTAAATATGCTGCCGGGGTTCTACTCTCCGCAAAGCCACCTTCAACGCTTTACAAAACTTTTCGAAGATCAGCCGATAAACAAAGAAAAACTTATCCTGACTCTTCCTCAATCCACCGTCCTTTCGGCAAACAAAGCGACTCTCGATGTCATTTCAAGATACATAAAGAACGGAATAAACCTTTTGCTTGACGGCTGGGATTACCGCAGTTTCCCCGTCGATAAAGTTAAGGAACTCGGCGTAAAAGCCGTAAGACCCGACCCGTCGCTTTACCTTTCCGCCGATTTCGCAGGCGTGCTTTCCTCTCTTCCCGATCTCGGGATAACGGTCTACGCCGCGGGAGCCGAGACTTCCGACGCGTTCCGCTGGCTTGCCGCCTGCAAGGTTTCTCATATCGCGGGACCTATCTGCGGACACGAAATGACCGAGGACGATATAATCCGCGAACTTCTCTTAAAAGACCGCGAAAACGCCTGACTGAAAAAGGAGAAAACAAATGCCTACGCCTTACGACCATATCCCCGAAGAACTGAAAAAACAGGCACAGGCCGACGCTTCTCCGAAAAAAGAAGAAAAGAAACAGGCGGATAAGATAACCGGTGCGGAAAAAAGCCAGAAACGACTTTTCAAATATCGCCGCGGCGGCGTGGTTCTTTCCGAAGACGAAGTACAAGAAATAAAAGCAGGCAGAAAAAAACTCCGCCGCGAAATGAAAGCCCGCGGAATAAAAAGCAAACGCGAATTCGAACTCACTGCGTCTGGTTTGGGGCTTTACTTCGATAAACGCCGACTTTTCCCGTTTCTGTGGTGGCTCTTTTCGGGCAAAGGGCTTCTCGCTCTGCTTGCCGCAACTTTGGGTGCTTTGCTTTTGTTTCTTGCGATTTCAAAAGTCGCCGAACTTCGCGGACATTTCACCATAAATATGACCGACGATCTTCTTAAAGAGGGCTTTACCCTCTCCGAAACGATAGGTTTCGAGAACAAGTCGTCGAACCTTTATTCCGACCCCGTTGAAGACGCTCCCTGCATCTCGGTCGTCGAAATTCCCGATAATATCGACCAAATTGAGGGCTCTCACAACGGAAAAGAATATTTTGCCTATACCTTTTATATCCGTAACGAGGGCGATATCCCCGCCGATTACGAATATGAAATAGATATCAATTCCGAAGGACTTAACCTTTCCGTCGCCTCATGGGTAATGCTTTTCGAAGACGGAGAAATGACCTTTTACGCAAAACGCGGCTCTGACGGCGAACCCGAGGCAATTCCCGAAAAGGGAAACACCTCTTTTGCCTATAACAAAGCTCCGTTTTTGTCTGTCGCGAAATATCCCGACGAACAGTTTGAGGTAATAAAGACGATAGGCGACAAATCCTTCTACCGCCTTATTCCTATCCCGTTCGTTTCCGATACCGTTATCGCTTCGGGAACGCAGGAATATGTCTGCCCGGGCGATATTCATAAATATACCGTCGTTCTGTGGCTTGAAGGGGACGACCCCGACTGCACCGACGACCTTATCGGCGGACATCTCGGAATTGAAATGAATTTCAGACTTACCAGATCTTACAGATGAATGTGATTATTGCTTTTATACTCCGATAAAAAAGCAATTTTACATAAAAAAATCCGCGAAAGCGGAAAAAAATAAACAAAGGAGACAAAAATCATGGAAAAAAGTTATTCTTCCACGAGAAAAAAGCTTACAGCCGCAATCGCTATGCTGCTTATAGCCGCTCTCATGGTCGTAACTGCAACCTATGCATGGTTCACTCTGTCAACGAGTCCTGAAGTTACCGGAATCACGACAACCGTCGGTGCGAACGGTAACCTCGAAATCGCACTCGGCAGCACGGAAAACTGGGGCGATCCGTCCCTTATCACCTCCGCTGTCGGCGACAGCAACCTTGCAACAATCCTCAAAAACGTCACCTGGGGTAATCTCGTAGACCTTTCTGCTGTAGATTACCACCTTTCTGACATCATCCTCAATCCCGCCCGTCTTAATATCGCAGGCGGTAAGATCGGTGCTTCTCCGCTTCTTACCCCGACCTACGGCAATGACGGCCGTGTAGCTGACCTTGTTGCCAACACCGTTTCCGGTATCTTCTCCGAAGGTTCCTTCAAAGACGGCGGCAACGGCGTAAGAGTTCTCGGTACTGCTTCCGGCATGACCGATCAGCAGCTCGCTTACAGAAATGCTAAGTCGAACATCGCCAATGCGGCTTCTTCCGCTAACGCAAAAGCTGCTGCTTCTCTTAACGAAAGCGGTTCCAAACTTGCAGATATCATCGTTCAGCACGCAACCGCTGACGGCGACGCAGACGCTAACACCTACAATATCG
>CAKSPP010000028.1 GCA_934481505.1 uncultured Eubacteriales bacterium | reverse complement strand
GCGACAGCTCAATTATTATACCACACAAAAATCCCCTTGTCAATACCTTTTTCTGTAACGCTTTTGTGAACTATTGCAAATTTTCCGGCAATCCGCAACCGCAATAGTGCTGTCTGTAAAGACCGTACTCCTTTGACATCTCGACCGAATGTTTGTATCCGTCTTTTTTCTTGAAATCGGCGATGAGATATTCTATGCCGTATTTTTCCGAAAGCATCTTCCCCGTTTCGTTAAGGAACGCCGCGGGTTTATAGGGGCTTACCGAAAGGGTTGTGCAGAAAATATCGTATCCGCCCGCTTTTGCGGCGGCTGCCGTGACGTCCATACGGTGTGCCATACAGATTTTGCAGCGTTCGCCGCCCTCCTTTTCGTTTTCTCTGCCTTTTGCGAGAGAAAGAAAGGTCTCGGGCAGGTAGTCGCCCTCGATGTATGAAATATGAACGCCGTTTTTTTCGGAATATTCCTTTATAAACCGTTCCTGTTCGGCTTTGCGGTGAAGATATTCGCTTTCCGGCAGGATATTCGGATTATAATAAAAAACCGTCAGGTCGTATTCTTTTGACAGTAAATCTATAACATGGGTGCTGCACGGTCCGCAGCAGGAATGGAGAAAAAGTTTTTTCATAATGAACCTCCGTCGCTTCCTATTATATATATGCCGAAGTCCCTTTTCAACGGTAAATGCCGAAAATTTACAAAAAAGTAACGACTGCCGAGCGTTTTTCTCTTGCGGACACGGATAAATTGGTGTATAATAAGGAAAACATCAAAAGAAGAGGAAAGAAAAATGGCTGAAATCGCAATTCTCGGTTACGGAACCGTCGGAAGCGGCGTTGCCGAACTTTTCGACGACAACAGAGAAAACATCATACAAAAAACAGGGAAAGATATCTCGGTAAAATATATTCTCGATATCAGAGATTTTCCGGGAAACAGATTCGAAGACAAAATCGTTCACGACTTCGGAATTATCGAAAACGACGACAGCGTTGAGGTCGTTGTAGAGACGATAGGCGGCGTCGGAGCGGCTTTCGAATTCACGAAGAGAGCTTTGAGCAAAGGAAAACACGTCGTAACATCAAATAAAGAGCTTGTATCCGAAAAAGGCGACGAGCTTTTCAGACTTGCGGAAGAACACGGCGTCCGTTATCTTTTCGAAGCGGCGGTCGGCGGAGGAATTCCCGTAATTCATCCGATATACGACTGTCTTGCGGCAAATAAAATAGAAAGCATTGTCGGTATTCTTAACGGAACCACAAATTATATTCTTACCCAGATGGAAAAAGAAAACCGCAGTTTTGACGACGCTCTTAAAACGGCACAGGAACTCGGATATGCCGAACAAGACCCGACAGCGGACATAAAGGGCTATGACACTTGCAGAAAAATCTGTATTCTCGCATCTCTTGCTTTCGGCAATCACATTTATCCGAAAGGCGTATATACTGAAGGTATAGACTCGCTTTCTCTCGATACCGTAAAACGGGCACGCGAAAACGGCTATGCGGTCAAGCTTCTCGGCGTTGCAAAGAAAGCCGAAGACGGGAAAATCGAGATATTCGTTTCCCCCTGTGCGTTGCCTCTTTCTCACCCTCTGGCAACGGTCGAAGATGTCTACAACGGCGTTTGCATAACCGGAAACAAGGTCGGAAGAGTCGCGTTTTTCGGACGCGGAGCAGGCAAGGACGCCACGGCAAGTGCGGTTTGCAGCGATGTTATAGAAACTCTTGTTTGCAGCGAAAAGAAAACCGTGCTGTGGGACAAAGAAAAAGAAGGAAACCTGACGGAATTCGGCAGTATAAAATTTGACCGTTTCGAAGGTCTGCCGATAATCGGCGAGTAACAAAAGGAGGACTTGGAATGGGGCTTATAGTCCAAAAATTCGGCGGCACCTCGGTTGCAAACGCGGAAAGAATTTTTCATGTTGCAAAGACGGTGACCGACACATATAAAGAAGGCAACAGCGTCGTTGTCGTCGTTTCCGCACAGGGAGACACAACCGACGATATGATAGCGAAAGCCGCGGAGATAAACCCGAAGGCTTCGAAAAGAGAAATGGATATGCTCCTTTCGACGGGAGAACAGATATCCGCTTCCCTGCTTGCAATGGCGATTGAAAAACTCGGATACAGAGCGGTTTCTCTCAACGCATGGCAGGTCGGAATAGTTTCGAACAGCATCTATTCAAACGCAAGAATAAAAACAATTTCGGACGAAAGACTCTTGAAAGAGCTCGATCACGGAAACATAGTTATAGTAACGGGATTCCAGGGAATAAACAAATATGACGACATAACGACCCTCGGACGCGGAGGCTCGGACACCTCGGCGGTGGCTCTGGCGGCAATTCTCAAAGCCGACCTCTGCCAGATTTATACCGATGTCGACGGAGTTTATACAGCCGATCCGAGAAAAGTAAAAAATGCAAAGAAGCTCGACGTAATATCCTACGACGAAATGCTCGAACTCGCAACTCTCGGAGCTCAGGTCTTACAGAACCGCTCGGTCGAACTCGCAAAGAAATATCATGTAAATCTCGAAGTATTATCAAGCTTTTCAAATGAAAGAGGCACGAAAGTCAAGGAGGGAACAAAAGTGGAAAAAATGCTTATCACCGGCGTAACAAAGGATAATAACTGTGCAAGAATTTCTATTGTGGGGCTCGAAGACGTCCCCGGAGTTTCTTTCAGACTTTTCACGCTGCTCGGACAGAACAAAATTAACGTTGATATAATTCTTCAGTCAATCGGACGCGACAATAAAAAGGATATTTCCTTTACCGTTGAAGAAGATAACCTCGAAAAAGCGGTAAAACTGCTTGAAGAAGCTTATCCGAACAACCATATTTCGACAAATTCCGAAGTTTCGAAAGTTTCGGTCGTCGGAGGCGGAATGCAGTCCCACGCGGGCGTTGCGGCAAAGATGTTCGAAGCCCTTTATAAAGCCGGAATAAACATTCATATGATTTCCACAAGCGAAATTAAAATTTCGGTTCTTATCGACAGAAAAGACGCCGACAAGGCTGTCGAATTCATTCATGACGAATTTATTAAATAAGAATTCCGATACACGAAAAGGCTATAACGGAAAATTCTGTTATAGCCTTTATTTTTATACTTTTTTATTTGTTATTTTATCTAAAATTAAAAGTGTTATGTTATTTTAGCTTACATATTAAATTATAACTGAAATAATCGGAAAATATTTTTGATTTTTCCGATTATTTCAATATTAAGTTTTACATGCGTCAATAAGCTTTCCGAGAGGAAAATCAAAGCCTGGCGAATAAGGAGAAATAAGAGGAGCGACTTTATATCTTCCGATAAAATGTTCTCGGTCGACGGAAATTTCCTTTCCGTATATTTCTTTTATTTCGTTCATTATTTCTTTTAACGCAAAAACTCCGGCTTCAAACTGTGCTTTCGTCAAAAATCCCGACTCCACGCCCTCAAATTCAACCGAAACCGTATAGGAGGACGGGTCTTTTTTCCGCTCTCTGACAATTCTGCTCACGGCTCTCGACCAATGGTCGACTCGCAGAGGGTCGTTTGAAGAGCAGACATCGTTGCAGGCGGCGACGGTAAGAGGCAGAAACCTGTAAATTTTACCCGAAAGAGTTATGTAGTAATGCACCGACTCTCTCGTTTTTTCCGACAGATACCGTCTTTTTGCCGACTGAAACGACCTGTTTTTCTGATGAAATACGACAATATCGGGAGTATCTCCGTTTCTCGAAAACCAATTCGGAGAAAAAAGACTTTCAGTTTTCATCTTTTTTATCTGCGGAAGTTGAAAGTTTGGCAAGAGCCTTTTTCAAAACTTCCGGAACGGGCAGATTCATCAAAGCACAGTTTTCGATAATACTTAACCCCTCGTTTGCCGCATAGAAAAAGATTACCGCGGTGCGGAGCATTGCTCCCTGCCCCAAGACCGAAATATCAAGGATATGAGCCATTCCGACAAGGAAAAATATAAATACTTTCTTTGCGATGCCCTTAAAACCTACCGACGACGACAGTTTTCCGTTGCAGGTTGCGGCGATAACTCCGCTCACATAATCGATAACGACAAAAACCGTGAGCAAGATAAGAAAGATGTCAAAGCCGCCTAAAAACCAGCCGACAAAACCGCCGATAATCCCCGTAATATATTGAATATAATCGGATATTTTCATTTTGTTACCCCTTTCTGTCGCGAAGAGCTCTGTAATACTCTTCGTCGCTCATTTCGTCCGAAGTTTTTCCGCCGCCTCTGCCGTGAACTATCCCTGTCGAGACAGTCGGTGCGGGCTTGTTGAAAAGCCACGGATTTTCGTTTTTGAAGCCGGAAACAGCCCCTTCGAGGTCGGCAAAATTTCCGTCTTCGTTTTTTTGAAGAGAATCCTTTTCGAAAATCGCCATTGCGGCTTTGAGATTCCGAACGCCGCCGCGTGTAAGACAAAGCTCGATTTCGTGATCCTCTTTCATTTTTGCGATTTCTTCTTTTAACATTTCTGTTTCTTCCATGATATTTTCCTTTCTATATCGTAAAAGATACTGTTTTGAGAGTGTTGATTATCGGCATATACGCCGTTCCGGAAAAAGCGTAGCCCGTCACCGTGGTAAAAATCTTACCGTATCGGTAATTTCTGACTATCCCCGTAACGACAAACGGTTTTGTTCCGTTAAGAAACGTCGAGGAAACCGTAACCCTTGAAAAAAGAGAGATATCTCCCTCCGAAAAATCCTCGGTAAAACGGATAAACATCGGAGGTTCGTTGAAATTCGCGAGCATTTTTGCCGCAAGCCCTTTTCCGTGGTCGTGGTCTATAATTCTCGACTTTCTGCCGACTTTTGAAAATTCTCCGGAACCGATATACGCTTTCATCGCTTCGATTGCGTCTTCGTTTTCGACAAAGGCGTATTGAGTGTTGGCGTTAAGAGAAATATACTGAACGTTTCGATATTCTTCGAGACTTTCCGCAAAGGTCGCGTCGATAATGCCCAAGCTGTTCGTCATATTAAGATTTATTTGAATATCGCTCTCCGTTACCGCAATCGTTTCGGCGGCATGGAAGCGTTTGTTTTTATCTATCCACCAAACATAGCCGTAATAGCTGCAAATTATATCGAGAAGCTCGGTTAAGGAAATCGCCCCGCCGATATTGAGTTCCAGCGGATAGACCTTATCCTTAATCGTTGAATCAAGAGTTATGCCCTCATACCGCAGGTGATTTGCGTGAACATATCTGAAAGCTGCGGCAGCACCCGAAAAAGTAGTGTCGATTGCGACTTCGACCCGCCTTGAAACAAGCGTTTCGTAGCCCTTTGCAAAAACGCCGACGGTATAGAAATCGGAGCTTACGATATTTGCCGTTACTTTTTCGATAACGCCGCCCCATATAAGCGTTTCCGAACTTCCCGAAGTTTCGGTTATCTTGACTTCCATTCCGGCTTTTATTCCTCCCGAAAAGACGCCGTCGAATTCGACAATAAAGGAAACGTCGGAACGGTACGCCCCGTATTCTCTTATTTTTAAGCTGTCCCTGTTCACTTTCGAAGTAAAGGAAACGCCGTTTATTTTTATATCCATATCAGTCCCCCGTAATCCCCGCAGCCGCAAGGATTTCCGTCACAGTGTCCTCTATTATTTCGCGGAGAAGACGCCTGTCGGTTTCGGACAGATTTTCAATACTGAAATATTTCACCGAATTTATATCGTTTTCGGTATCCAAAAATATCACCATACCTTTCTCCGGCAACGCTGCCGAAGAAAGGCAGGTGCCGCAAAGCTTTATTTTATTCGGTCGTTTCCGACCCTGTTTCTTCGGGAAAAACGAAAATGCTCTTGTTGCAGTCCGACCACTGACTTTCGGGAAAGAAAACGCATTTTACCGAAATTTCCCTGTCGTTTACATCGAGTTTTTCAACTTCGATTTTTCCCTCCGAAAGATAGGAACCGTCGCCGATATCGCAGATAAAACCGAATTTCGGAGCGTTTTCACGCTGGAAAAACGCCGAGATAAGAGCGTCGTGTAAAGTTTCCCCGCTTTTATAAACGCCCTCGAATGTAATTTTCTGAATCTGCTTTACGGAATGGCGGAAAATTTCGTTGCCGCCGAGATAAGAGCCGGAATAAAAGGTTGACGAAGACTCGAAAAGCATCTTTGAAATTCCGGAAGCAAGCCGGTAAAAAGAAGAGCCCGTCATATTAAACGAAGGAGACAAAAAACATTGCATTATTTATCCCTGCCTTTCGACGACAAGTTTTAATTCCGCGGAGTAAAAATCGTCGCCCATATTTGTTCTGAAAGCTTTCGACGGGTTTGTTTCCCTTTCAAAATAAAGGAACTTTATACCGCTTTTCGAAAATGAAAACGAAGTCGCTTTTTCGCAGAGTTCAAGGCTTTTTTCAAGAAGCCAGAAAACCGCGTCCGAAGCTTTCCTGTCCTCCCCCGCATAGGGAGACAAAAGCGTAAAAATATAAGTTTCCCTTATTTTTCCGTCAAGAAACCTTTCGCTTTTTCTTTCGGGTTTCTGAAAAATACAGACGGCGGAGGAATGTCTTTCGGTCTTTTCGGGGTAGAACGCGGCGTCGGAAAATTTGCTTTCGAGAAACACCGCGATATCAGACGAAAAGGACGACGGATGAGTGTTATTCCAGAAGTTTTCCACGGCCGCTCACCTCCAAATGATGTATTCCCCTTGAATCATACTGAACCAAAAGAGAATTTACCGTAAAAACACGCATTTTGTTTTTAAGGAGCGTTACGCTTGTCGTCAGGTCTTCTTCCGACAGCACCGACGGGATTATATAGTCGCCCTCCGCAACGGTCCAATATTCGTCTCTTTCGCTTTCGGAAAGGGAGGAAAAAATTTCGGACGAAATATATTTTCTCGCACCGTTTTCGCCCTCCGCTTTTGAGTTTTTCATATCGATAAAAGCTTTGAAAGTCTCTATCGATTTTTCTCCGATATTTTTCTGCGTTATCGCAAGTCTTTCGTCGAAACGGACGCCGTAAACCACGGTTTTGTGGTATGTCGCTACGCCGTTTGTTTCTCCGAGACGGTGAAAAACGGTTATTTTCCGCGGAAGACAAATTTTTCCTATCGACATATCACACCCCCGGATAACGCAGCCCCACGCTGTCAAGCAGGGCAAGGCAGAGGGGGGATATCGGAATCCCCCCGACGGACAAAGTGCCGTCGCCGCTCTTTGTATAGTTGTAATTTCCTATATCTTCCGCCGTTTTCAGGTTGTCGCCCTTGCCGTTTATAGCGTCGACGCCTCCCTGATAATACAGATATTCGACCTCTGTCGCCGTGGCCGTTTTTACGGCGGAAAGACTTTTGACATCGGTCACCTTCGCCGCCCTGCCGAAAGTCACAACGTCGATTACCAGAGACGCCGCTCTTGCGAGCTTTGCGAAGTCGTCATCGCTCATTTCCGTCCCGTGATAATTGTCCGTATAATAGTTTTTTTCTATATAAGCCACGTTTTCACCTCTTAACCGAGAACTCTGACGGCAAGTTCGGGATAGAGAGTCTTGAAGCCGTAAAGAGTGTCGATAGACATGGTCTGTTTCTTTGTCGCGATGTTGTAGTCGAGAGTTACACGGAGAGTAATTCCGCCGAACGACGTAACATAGCTGTCGGCACCGCGTGCAACTTCGAGAGGACGGGTGACAAAGCCGAAAGCGTTTTTGTTAAACGCAAGATTTGCGGTGTGGGAAGCCATAACGGTAACGGTTTCTTCCGCAGGATAATTTATTTTTGTCGAGGGGCTTATGGAAACAACGATCTGCCCGCTCTTTACCGCGGCGTCCGCGGTCGCAACATATCTGTCGCCCGAAACGGTAAGGATATCGCCTTTTTTGATGGTGCCGGAAAGAGTTCCGCTCTTCGGACCTATCGTAAGTTCGTTACTGCCGACGCCCGGTCTCAAAACGATTGAAAGCCCGCCTGCTGCGGCAAGAGTTCCCGCTGTGTGATGAATTACCTGCTGGGACATATAGTTTTCCATTCCGAGAAGTCTGCCTATCGATCCGTTGCGGAGAGCGTCGGTCGAGCCGCATTTTTCTGCATTTACGACTGCGGGAATCGTCTGGAATTTCGCGAGAGCCGCACTGTCCCAAACGGCATATCTCTGGGAGAACGGAACTTTTGCGTCGTTAAGAGCCTTGCAGACTGCGGCAAGATCTTCAAGAGACGAGGGAGTGGTTCCCGGAGTTCCGCAGGTATTTACTATGTCGGTATAAAGCGAAAGACCGTCCTTGTTTATTTTTTCGGCAATAGCGACAGCCGCCGGACGAATGACCTGTTCGGTGAAGTCCTCTATGTTGAGAGCCATTTCCTTTGCGGAAAGCTCAACGGAGACATCGGCTATCTTGTCGAGAGTTACAAGAACGTTTTCTTCCTTTACGTCCTGAACCGAGATATTTCCCGAGAATTCGTCGGCGACATACACGGGAGGCTTTTTAACCTGGATAGTGTCGCCCTTTTTGGAAAAAGTATCCGAATAATCGGTATATGCAAGTGCGGGGAAAACGAGGTTATCCTGAAGTACGGGGAGCATTGCTCTCGCTATTTCTTTGGTTGTCAAAAACTGATTTGCCATATTGTTACTTCCTTTCTTTTTCTGCCTGTTCTATGATTTTTTTCGCTGTTTTTTCATCTTCGCCGAAATATTTGCGGCGGAATTCCCATTTCTGCATGACTCCCGCGTCAAGAAGCAGAAGATCTCTTTTCTGCATCGAGGCGGTATCTTCAATAACGCTGTCGTCAAAAGTTACAGCCATTTTGCAGTCTGGAATTACTCTTCTTCCGATAAAGTCGCGGGCAACCGTCAATATTCCTCTCATAAAGGAAATAAGCTGCCGTTCGAGCAGAATTTCGTGCTTTTTAACGGAACGGAAGAGATTGCTGTTTTCACTTATGACCTGGGTTGCCGTCGCAACCGACGCACCGTCGAAGCGGTAATGATTTTCACCGAAGCCGCATTTACCCGCAAGATAGTTAAGCTGCTGCTGCAACGCCGCAGTATGTGCCTCCACGCGGAGGGTCGGGTTGAATTCTTTCGGTATCATATCGCCGTCGAGAGTTTTGTCTCCGACATACATAAAAAGCTGACGGTTGCTGTCCTGGGGAGCATAAAGCATTCCCTCTTCGTCGCTTGACAGCAGGTCTTTCCGCAAAAACACCATTTTTTTGCCGAGGTAAAATTCCATATTCAGGCTGTCGTAGCAGAGGTCTATCCCTTTTAAGATATCCTTGCAGCCCGCAAAAACGGAAACGCCCGTCGGCAGTTCGGGAAAAAGGTTATTGACTATATTCGGACGGAAGACTGTAAACCACGGAGTTGAATTTCCCGTCCTTACGGTCTTGGCAACTCCTTCGGGCAGAGGTCTTTCGGTAAGTCCGAAACCGTCCTCCTTGAAGAAATGGGAGGTTATAACATATTCCCCCGCAATAAGTCGGTGAAGTTGAAGATAAGTAAAACGTCCGCCGCCGGTAACGACCTCCGAAACGAAAGCCGCGTCGGTGATTTTATCCTGCTGCCAGGAAAGCGGAATTATATTGTCGGCGGAAAGCCAGTCTATTCGGATTTTCGCGTCGGGACTGTATGCAATTTCGCCGTTTTCCCCGACATTCGCGTTTTCGAGCCGCAGAACCGCAGCTCCCGTTCCGAGAGCAAAGGTCTGTTCGACCATTCGGCTCATATTCGCCCAAAAATCGTTTTCGGCAAGAATTCCGCCTTTTTCGTCTTCTCCCTGCAAAATATTAGACGAATGTCTGTGATCGAGTGTTATTCTCGTCTTTTCGTTAAGGAGAAGATTTGCCCAGTCTTCGGCGACTTTTTTCGCCATATAAAGACGGTACATTTCCCTTTCGGTAACGGTAAGCCCGTTATTTATGACGACCCTGTGAAAAGCGTCGTCGGTTCCGGAATACCACCTTTTCCAGTCGTCGACCGCCGCAAAATAAGCGGAAAGATCGAGACTGTAACCGTATTCCTTTTTCAAAAAATCAATCGCTGAATTTATGTTTATAAAAAATACCCCCTTCGGGAGAGCCCACCGATAAAACCTGTCGGCTTCCCTTATTGAAGTCCCGCCATGAATCTTTCCCAGGAATAGTCCTCGGCATCGGCGGTATCGACATCGACGGTTCCGTCGTCAAGCCGTCGGTCGGGGTGCCTCGGATCCCATAAAAGCTGTGCGGTCGACAAAATGACACAGTCGCACCATTCGCAGACCGACCATCTTCTTTCGGACAGCATTTTTGCTTTGCAGGCGATTCGGTCGGTAATTTTGACCTTTTTGCTGTCGCCTATCGGAAGCTTTATTCCCTCCCTGCGGCAGGCGGAAATTATGCCGTTGGTAAGATACTGTCCCTCGCTGTCCATAAAAGCGTATCTTACGGGATAGGAATATTTTTTTGAAACGTATCGGTAGAAAGAAATAAATTCCTTTTCCACCGTATCGGGAGAGATTTCTCCCTTTTTCCCTTCAAGCTTTTTCGCTTCTAAAACGCAGACGCCCCTCATATTTTTGAGTATCAGAGTTGCGACGAAAACCGTTTTAGAAAGGTTTCCTCCGTAGTCGCACCCTATCGAAATGAACTCTCCGTTATCGGGGACGGTCGCGGTTTTCCATTTTTCCGGAGCCGCGGCAAAAGCTCCGAAAATAAGCCCCTCGGCGGCAATACGCTGCCCCAAAACCGAACGCTTGTACCACACGCTGTCCTTATCGTACTGCCTTTCGATTTCGAGCCGCCGTTTTTCGCTTATCGCGAGGTTGTCTTTCATTGTAAAAAGACGGTAGTTTACGTCCATTCCGAGAGTTCGGTATTTGTCGATATACTCGGTATAGACGGGGTGCGTCGGATAATCGGGGTTCAAGTCCCAGAAGACTTTTCGGTTTGCGGCGGCAAGCTGGCGGTTGAAAGCCTCTTTTATAAAACTGTCTTCCCCCGGTGACAGATAGTGTTTGTTTATTTCTGTCGCAATCCACATCCCATAAGAATTTCCGCGGATTTTTTTATAGCTGTCGCTTTTTCCGCCTCCGGCAAAAATCACAACCTTTTCGCCGCTGTCGCATTTTATGTAAAGGCAGGTGTTGTTTCGGTATTTTCCCCACCTGCATCTTCCGCGGAAAAGATGTTCGAGCCCGAACCCGTTGCAGTCCCCGATATTAAGACACGCCGCCGCAAGAGTCACTCCCGTCGCAAGGTGAAGCCTGTCGGGAGTTTTGTTTAATGCAAGGGCAAAAGCAACGACATTACAGACCGTTTTTCCCGACCTTACCGCACCCTCTGCGAAATTGAAGGT
>CAKSPP010000027.1 GCA_934481505.1 uncultured Eubacteriales bacterium | reverse complement strand
AGGGTTTTTCCGTTTCGGCAGGGGTTTCAGGCCCGTAAGCATTTTCTCTCTGTTTAACCGTTATCTTAACGGGAGCTTCGGTCGAATTTCCGCTTTCGTCGGTCGCGACGAGAATTACGTTATACTCTCCCGGTTTTGAAAAATCGGGAGCGTCTTTTATTGAATAAGTACAGTCTTTTCCGCTGTTGTCGGTGCAGGATTCGACAAGAATATACTCCTGGAAATCGGTTTCTGTCTCGATTTCAAGGTCTTTTGTGACAAGCACGGGCGGGGTGGTATCCTTAACGCAGAGAATAGAATTATATTCCTTTTCTCCGTCGGTAAGGGTAACCTTGAAGTAGCCTGTTTTATCGTATTTTTCCGAAAAGACGACATCCTGTCCGTCAAAGGAATATTTTATCTGCAATTCCTTGTCTTCGGGAAGATTTTCGAAAAAATCCTTTGCCGAAAGGACGTCTGTCATAATTTCGGCAGTGACCTGCTCTTTTACCTTTATTTCTTCTTTTTCGGGTTCGGGAGCGGGTGTTTTGTTATTTTGAACAAGGATAAAAGCCGTTACGGCAGCGGCGAGAACCGCCGCCGTGACAGCAATGATTATAATGAGTTTCGTGCGTTTTTTCATAAGATCCTCTTACTGTTTGTTTGCTCCGCAGCATTTCTTATATTTTTTGCCGCTGCCGCAAGGGCAAAGGTCGTTTCTTCCTATCTTCTCTTCTTTTTTGCGGACAACGGGTTTTGCTTTTTCGCCGCCGATATTCGTAGGAGCTTTCATGACCTGTTTTCTCTTCATCTGGTCTTCCCTTACGATTCTGACAACCATGACCGCTTTGACGGTGCGGTATTTGATATCGGCGATCATCTCGTCGAACATATCCGCACTTTCGAATTTATATTCGATAACGGGGTTCTTGTTTCCGTAAGCACGTAGAGATACGCCCTGTTTCAAATCGTCCATTGCGTCGATATGATCCATCCAGTGGCTGTCGACTTCACGCAAAAGGATTATGCGTTCGATCTCACGCATCTTTTCGGGGGTGTTAGCCTCTTCGCTTTCGGCATATCTTTCCATCGCCATATTGAGAATTTCTTTTTCGATCGACGAACGGGAAAGAGTGTTTTTATCGACTTTCGAAAGGTCGAGATAGTCTTTCGGGAAGATAAATCCGCCGAAATCCTGACGGAGACCTTCGATATCCCAATCTTCGGGAGCATCGCCGACAAGATAGCGGTTGCAGGCATTTTCGACGACTTCGGCTATCATTTTGGTGATGTAGCCTTTCAAGTCTTCGCCGTCGAGAACCTTTCTTCTCTGTTCGTAAATGACGGTTCTCTGCTGGTTCATTACGTCGTCATATTCAAGGACTTTCTTACGTCTCGCAAAGTTCATCGCTTCGAGTTTTTTCTGCGACGATTCGATGACGTTTGAAATAAGCCCCATTTCGATAGGCTGATCTTCGGGGAAGTTCATTCTTTCGGCAATGGCGGTTACTCTTTCTCCGCCGAAAAGACGCAAGAGGTCATCTTCGAGCGAAAGATAGAAACGGCTTTCTCCGGGGTCGCCCTGTCTTCCGGCACGGCCTCGCAGCTGGTTGTCGATACGGCGGCTTTCATGTCTTTCGGTACCGATTATCGCAAGACCGCCCGCATTTCTTACCTTTTCAGCTTCGTCCTTTATTTCAGCCTTATGTTTTTCGTAATATTCGTTAAAGACTTTGGACGCCGCGATTATCTCTTCGTTATCGGTTTCGGCGTGGCCGGTGGCTTCCGAAATAAGCTCTTCGGTAAAGCCGTCCTTTTCCATATCCTTTTTCGCCATAAACTCCGCGTTTCCGCCGAGAATGATGTCGGTGCCTCGACCTGCCATGTTGGTTGCTATGGTGACGGCTCCGAACTTACCTGCCTGGGCGATTATCGCGGCTTCTTTTTCGTGATGTTTGGCATTAAGGACGTTATGGGGAATACCCGCTCTTTTAAGAAGAGAACTTAAATATTCGGATTTTTCGATAGAAATTGTACCGACAAGCACCGGCTGACCCGTTGCGTGACGGGCTTTGATATCCTCGATAACCGCGTTGAATTTTCCTTTTTCGGTTTTATAAACATGGTCGTTGAGGTCTTTTCTTATCATCGGCTTGTTCGTCGGAACTTCGATGACGTCAAGGTTATATATTTCTCTGAATTCGCTTTCTTCGGTAAGAGCGGTTCCCGTCATACCCGAAAGCTTGGAGTAAAGTCTGAAATAGTTCTGGAAAGTAATCGACGCAAGGGTTTTCGACTCGTTTTCGATTTTGACGTGTTCCTTTGCTTCGATCGCCTGATGAAGTCCGTTAGAATATCTTCTTCCAAACATCATACGACCCGTAAATTCATCGACGATAATGACTTCGCCGTCTTTGACGACATAGTCGATATCTCTCTGCATTATTCCGTGGGCGTGGAGAGCCTGATTGATATAATGTTGAAGTTCGACGTTTTCATAGTCGGCAAGGTTTTCTATTCCGAACGCACGCTGTGCCTTGTCAATACCTCTTGCGGTAAGGACGGCGTGTTTGTTTTTCTCTTCGATAATATAGTCGGCGTCGACATCGTCGTAGATTTCCTTGTCTTCCATTTCCTTTATGCGGATAGGAGTGAGGCGGCGGACAAAATCGTCTGCCTTTTTATACATTTCGTCGCTTTCTTCGCCTGTACCGGAAATGATAAGCGGGGTTCTCGCCTCGTCGATAAGGATAGAGTCGACTTCGTCGACGATTGCGAAATTAAGTCCTCGCTGAACCATATTTTCCTTGTAGATCGCCATATTGTCACGCAGATAGTCGAAACCGAACTCGTTGTTCGTTCCGTAGGTTATATCCGCGGCATACGCTTTCTGTCTGTCCGCCGAATTATGTTCGCCGCCGACGATAAGACCTACCGAAAGACCGAGAAAACGGTGGATTTTTCCCATCCATTCGCTGTCACGCTTTGCAAGGTAATCGTTTACGGTAACGATATGCACGCCTTTGCCCGTAAGAGCGTTAAGGTAGGACGGCAGAGTAGCGACAAAGGTTTTTCCTTCACCTGTCTTCATTTCGGTAATTCTTCCCTGATGAAGAATGATACCGCCGACGATCTGACAGGGGTAATGTCTCATTCCGAGAACGCGGTCGGCAGCCTCTCTGACGGTCGCGAACGCTTCGGGGAGAATATCGTCGAGAGTTTCGCCGTTTGCAAGGCGTTCTTTGAATTCGGGCGTCTTTGCTTTGAGCTCGGCGTCGGAAAGCTTTTTATAATCGTCTTCAAGAGCCAGAACCTTGTTTACGGTCGGCTGGATTTTTTTCAGTTCTTTCTGACTGTATGAACCGAAAAGATTGAAAAGTCCCATATTTTTACCTCTTTCTTCCGTCTCGGAAAAAACGACGGTCGGATTTGATATTTTTCTATTATACAGTATATCATAGTTTTTACGGAAAATCTATATTTTTTTTATGAATATCTATTGAATTTTACAACTGTTTATAGTAAAATATTTTCAAGGGAAAAACGCGGAGGAGGGGAATATATGGTAAGCAGAGTAAAAAGTATCGGTCTTTCGGGGCTTGACGGCTTTGCCGTTGTTGTCGAAACCGAAATCTCGAAGAGCTTTGAGGGAACTCTCTTATCGGTCGTCGGACTTCCGGACGCTGCGGTAAGGGAATCAAGGGAAAGAATAAGGATAGCCCTCGCAAACAGCGGTTTTCCGCTCCCCGAATGTACCGTAACCCAGAACCTCGCTCCCGCACATATAAGAAAAGAGGGGTCGGCTTACGACCTGCCGATGATACTCGGAATTTTAGCGTCCGCGGGGAAAATTGCCGAACCGTCCGAAAAACAGGCGTTTATCGGCGAAATTTCGCTTTCGGGCGAAGTGAGGGGAATAAGCGGAGTTCTGGCGTCGGTTATAACCGCGAAAACGCTCGGCTTTGAAGAAATTTACGTTCCCGAAAAGAACGCCGCGGAAGGGTCGGTAATCGAAGGGATAAAGGTCTACGGTGTAAAAACCCTTTCGTCGCTCGTGTCGCACCTGACGGGAGAAACAAGCCTTTCGCCCGAAGAATGTCGGCTTGACAGAATCCTTTCGAAAAGAGAAAATGTCTACGGCGATTTCTCGGAAGTAATCGGTCAGCAGTCGGCACGGCGTGCCTGCGAAATCGCAGCCGCAGGAAACCATAATCTGCTTTTTATCGGACCTCCGGGAACGGGGAAAAGCATGCTCGCGAAAAGACTTCCGACAATTCTTCCCGATATGACTTTCGACGAAATGCTCGAAAGCAGCAAGATATATTCGGTTGCCGGCAAACTCACGCCCGAACATCCGCTCGTCTCGACCCGACCTTTTATAAAGGCAAATCAGGGAATTTCGACCGCGGGTCTTATCGGCGGAGGCACAGTTCCCGGTCCGGGAACAATTTCCCTTGCTCATAACGGAGTGCTTTTCCTCGACGAATTGCCCGAATTTCCGGTAAAACTCCTCGAAACTCTGCGGCAGCCTATGGAAGACGGAAACGTCACGATAAGCAGGGTGAGAAAAACGCTGACATACCCCGCAAACTTTATGCTCGTCTGTGCAATGAACCCGTGTCCCTGCGGAAATTTCGGACATCCGACGTTAAAATGCAGCTGCACGCCCGCGGCGGTCTCACGGTATATAAACCGAATTTCCGGACCTCTTCTCGACAGAATAGATTTGCAGGTCGAACTGCCGCCCGTAAGGCTCGAAGACATAAAAACGGCGGCTCCCGCAGAAAGCTCGGCTGAAATAAAGCAACGCGTCGACGCCGCACGGAAAATGCAGGTCGCACGCTTTGCGGGAACAAACGTAACGAGCAATTCGGGAATGACGCCGACGATGATACGCGAATGCGAAACCGAAAAAGGTGCTTCCGAGTTCTTGCAGCAGATGTTCGTCAAACTGTCTCTTTCGATGAGAGCATATGACAAAATTATAAAAGTCTCGCGGACAATAGCCGACCTTGAAGGCAGCCGCGAAATAAAGAAAAAACATATCGCCGAGGCGGTCTTTTTCAGAAGCCTCGACAAAAAATATTGGAACAGGTAAAAAAATGAAACTATCCGAAGCTGTTGAAATTTTGAAAAAAGAAAACCTCGCGGTCTCCTTTTCGGGGGACTGCGATTTTGAGAAAATCACCTGCGATTCTAGACAGGCGGGCAAAAACACTTTGTTTTTCGTCAAAGGTGCGAATTTCAAAGAAGAATATTTTACCGCCGCGGTCAAAGACGGAATTTGCGGATATATCGCGGAAAAAGAATATTCAAAAGACCTGCCGCACATTATCGTTTCAAACGTCAGGCTCGCGATGCCGCTTATCGCGAAAGCTTTTTACAATAACCCCGCAGAACATTTTCTTCTGACGGGTGTAACGGGAACAAAGGGCAAAACGACGGTCGCATATATGCTCAAAAATATTTTCGACGAATATTTCGGCAAAGACAAGGTCGGAATGATCTCGACGAACGGGGCGACCTGCGGCGGAAAGCCTGTCGAAAAGACGGGAACGACCCCCGAAGCCTTGCCGCTTTACGAGATTTTCAACGCCTTTTCGGGTCAGGGAGTTAAGGCGGCGGTTATGGAAGTTTCTTCGCAGGCTCTTCAATATAACCGCGTCGAATATGTTCCGTTTTTCAACGGAATTTACTTAAATCTTTCCCCCGACCACATGAGCCCGACGGAGCACCACAGTTTTGAAGAATATAAGGCGGCAAAGCTGCGTATGCTGACCCTCTGCAAAAACGGAATTGTCAACACCGACGACAAATATGCAAAAGAGGTTATCGCCGCAGCAACCTGCGAAAAAATCTACACTTTCGGCATCGATAAGCCTGCCGATTTCAGGGCAACCGACATCGTTCTCACCAAAAGGGGAGCGACTTTCAAAGTCGGCACCGAAGAATATTCGATAAAAATGGCAGGCCGTTTCAACATCTATAACGCCCTTGCGGCAATCGTTGCGGCGACCCTTTCGGGGGTTAGTTCCGACGCGATAAAAAGAGGACTTGCGAAAACCGAAGTCGACGGCAGAATGGAGATAATCGAAAAGGACGGCAAGACCGTTATCGTCGACTATGCCCACAACGCCCTTTCCTTTTCGGCGGTTTTCGATTATGTCGATAAATTCTATCCCGAAAGCAAGAAAATATGCCTTTTCGGCTGTCAGGGAAACAAAGCCTACGACCGAAGAACCGAGCTTCCCGAAATTGCGGGCAAAAAGGCGGATTTCGTAATTTTGACTTCCGACGACCCCGCAAGAGAAGACCCCGAAGAAATTCTTTCGGAAGTCGAAAACAACCTTAAAAAAACGAATGTCGACTACACGAAAATCACCGACAGGGAAAAGGCGGTAAGGTTCGCCGTCGAAAAAGCGGGCAAGGGAGACGTCGTTTTTCTCGCGGGCAAAGGCCACGAACACACCCAGATAGTCGGCAATTCGACCGTATATTATAAAGGCGACATGGACACCGCAAAAGAGGCACTCGAAGAAAAATGAAAGAGATAAATATTGTGCTTGTAGAGCCGGAAATTCCGCAGAACACCGGCAATATTTCAAGAACCTGCGTCTGCACCGGAGCAAAACTGCACCTCGTAAAACCGATGGGGTTTTCGGTCGACGAAAAACAGGTGCGGCGTGCAGGGCTCGACTATTGGAAAGACCTTGACTTAACAATTCACGAAAGCCTTGCCGATTTTCTTGAATTCGCAAAAGGAAAACCGATGGTTTTTGCCTCAACCAAGGCGGCAAAAAACCACACCGAGGCGGAATATCCCGACGGCGTTTTCATTCTTTTCGGCAAAGAAACAAAAGGACTTCCCGAAGAGCTTCTGCACGACAACTACGAAAAATGCGTGAGAATTCCGATGATTCCGAACCAGCGAAGCCTTAACTTATCGAATTCCGTCGCCGTTGTCCTTTACGAAGCCCTCCGCCAAAGCGGTTTTGACGGGCTTTCGGACGAGGGGCACCTCACGAAATTTTAAGGAGAAAAAATGAAAAAAATAATGACCTTTGAAGAGGAAAAAAGGCAGGATAAAATAAAGAGCGTTTACACGACGCTTTTTATCGTCGCGGGCTTTGTTTTTGTTCTCCGACTGCTCTTTTTCTACCCGATACAGAGCCTTAACGCGTCGGCGTTGCCGTCTGCCCTTAAAGTGTTCGTTGAAATTCTCGCGAACGCCGTTTCCCTCTTCGTTCCGTTCTTTATTTACGGAAAAATTCACGGGATAGGAATAAAATCTTTCTTTGAAAAAGGCGAAAAGAACACATCCTTGACGGTTTCGGCAATGCTTTTCCTCGGCGGACTTGCCTCCGCCCTCTGCTATCCGCTCGAAAGGCTTTTTTCATTTATGGTTTCCGACGGTTTTGTTTTCGCCGAGCCTTACCCTGCGGCGACCGGCGACCTTTTTTCAAAAGTCGTTTACCTTGTTTTGTTTCCGCTTATTTCGGCGGCGGTTACCGAGTTTTCGCTTCGGACAGTCGCTCTCGGCAGCGTTAAAAATTCGTCCTACACTTTTTCCGTCGTCGCGGTAATAATTCTCAACATCCTGCTTTTCCCCGAATGGTCGTCGCTTATCATGACGGTCGCTTCTGCGATAATCCTTTCGGCACTTTTCATAAAAACGAATTCCTCGCTCGCGGTTTTCGCCGTTTCGTTTGTCTTCCGCTTTGTTTCGGCGGCAGCAAAGGTCTTTTCCTTTGAAAAAGCGGGAATTGTAACAGTGATTATCGGCGGCGTTATCTCGCTTTTCGGAATTATCCTTTTCATTTTGAAAAAAGGTTTTTGTTTCGGGGCGAAACCCGAAAACGCCTTTTCGAAAAAAGAGGGAGTTTCCGCACTTTTCAAGAATTCAATCATCTTTATGCTGATTTTTGTTTCGGCTGTTCAGACATTTTATTTCTATGTCAAGAAGCCCGAAAAAGACGAAAATACGGAAATGAGGTGGCAAATTGAAACGAAAAAGGAGCTTTCTCTCGGCAGCTCTGAAAAGGACGTATGACAGAAATCCGAGACCCGTTCTTTTTATAACCAAGAATTTCCGTCCGTTCTATTTTAACGAAAAAATGTTTGTGATTGCGGAAGAACTCTGCTCGCAGACGACCATTTTCAACTATCTGACGGACGAAGGCATAAAACTTTTCCGCAATTATAACGGCAGGGAGCCTATCGCTCTTCCGGGAAAGAACGGAAATGTTTTCATCGCCGAGGGCGTTTTCGAAATGGGCCGTACGGTCTGCTATAAAATCACTTTCGGGGGCTTTGACGGCTTTACGCCGATGTCCGCCGAGAGTATGAAGAAATTCAAGCTTTCGCAGGCGGTAAGCGATAATTTTACGCATACCTTAAAGACTGCCGCGGACAAACTGTCGTCGATAACAACGGGGGATATCCCGCTCAGAATTCACGGAGAGATTTCTGATATTTCGAAAACCGTTTCGGGGCTTTCGCAGATATCTTCAAGCCTTTCGGAAATAGTCGGCAGAGTATCGGGGATTTCCGGTTCGGGCAAAAGCTATTTCAGGCTTTCGGAGCTTATCGCGTATCTCGACAAAGCCGTGTCGCCCCTTGTTTTGCCGAAAAATTTCAACAACAAAGACGATTCGAGCGTAATTTTCGCGTCAAAAGGCGGAGTTGCGGAAACGCTTCTGCGAACCTGCCGCTTTATCACGGCAACGGCGGACTGTAATGTTAAAATCAAATTCGAAATGACCCACCGTTCGGAAATGACGGTTCTGCATTTTTACGCGAATGTCGGCAGGCACACCGAGCCGCAGCCTTTCGGGCTTTCGGTCGGAGACGGCGGAATTTTCAACTACGGTCTTCGGGACGCAAGGGCGTTTATCGAATCGCAGGGCGGAAATTTGCTTGTAACGAAAGGCAAAAGCAGGCTTTCCGTTTTCATTTCGTTCCCGACCGTCGACGCGGGAACGCTTCCGGCAGGCATTTTCGATTCGACGGAAAGCAACGGTTTCGAACATCTGCTTTCCGAAATCGACGAATATACGGAGAGCGTTGTTTTCTTAAAAACCCGCCGCAGAAGAAGATTGGCGGAGCTTTCCGACAGCTGACGGAATCCTGCAACGGAAGTAAATTTTTTATCACGGGCGGCAACGCAGTATACTGCGAAAAGCGGCGAACTTTTGTTCGCCGCTCTCTTTTCGCCCGAAATAAATTCAAGCAATTTTTCTGCCGTAATCTCGGAACCCCGTTTCGCCGAAATTCAAAATCCCGTTTCGGGCGAAAATTGCCGCCCGGAAACATAAAATCAAAAACCTTTCTTTAATAACATAAAAAATCGGGCTATTTTCATAGCCCGACAATTTTTATCCGAAAACGGTTATTTCGATAAGGTCGCCGACGGAACATTCGAAAACCGTGGCAAGAGCCGAAAGCTCAATATCGGTGACAAACCTCTGCCCGCTTTCTATTCTCTGAACCGCGTTTTTATCGACATCAAGCCCGACAAGCTGCAATTTTGCGGCAAGCTCACGCTGCGAAAGCCTTAACTGCTTCCGCTTCGCACAAACGGTCTTTCCGCAAAGATTGTTCGTTCCGTCCTTGTTCTTGTTTATAAACATTTTCTTCTCCGCTGTATTTTTTATACGGTTTTTTATACGGTTATTATACTATCCGAAATAAAGAATGTCAAGGTCGGTCGGAAGTTTAACTATCCTCGCCGCACTCCCGAAGAGCCGCAAGCAGCGTTTTCCTCTTCTTAAAACTGCCAAATATCAAATACCCCAAAAGAATCACACCGAAAACCAAAACTGCGGAAACGCATATAATTGCAGCGGGGTTTTCTTTGCCGACAGCGACCGAAAGCAGATATATAAACAGGGCAAAGAAGAGAAGCCCGACCGACGAGATGTTTTTAAGATATTTGCCGTGTCCCGAAAAAATCGCTTCGGGAGCAGGAACTGCCGTCTGCCGAACCTCCGTTTCCGAAGAAAAAACAAGGTCGGGTCGGCTGAATGCTTTTCCGTAGTATTTTCCCGGCTTTAATCGGAAAGACAGATCGGTGTTTTCTTTCGGTTTTACATCAAAATATCCCGAAACGCTGAAAGCGGAAATATCTTTTTCCCAATCGGGCTTCACATTAAATGTTATCACATTGAAAAGTCCGCGAAGAGGCAAAAACAGAATTTCCAAAAGTATTTCAACGCCACGCGGAAGATATTTCGGGGTTTTCTGCTCAAAATAAACCCGATACTCTTTGTTTTCTTCCAAAGAGAAATGAATGTCTTTACAAACGGAATCAACCGTTTTTGTCTCGCCGTCGACGGTAAAATCGACCGGATATTCTTCTGTCGCCCCCGATATATGCAAATCAATCATTTTAGCCCTCTTCGAAATTGTTCGCTACCGCTTTCAGAAAAGTTTCAGCCTCGCCTTCGGGGTTTGCTTTTTCGGTTGCCTCGACGGTATACCATGTATATTCCGAATCGTGAATAATGACGGGAATATTCCCGAATTTTTCCTTGATAAAACCGTCCGTCTGCAACCGTCTGGCAATCTTTGAAATCAGCCCGACAAACTCGAAAAAACCGCCCGGGCCTTTTCCTATGTAGTTGAAATTTTCATCATACATTTCGCTTTCTTTTTCGGGAGCACCGACATTCCCGATTTTTTCGGATTTACACCATTCCAAAAACAAATCGGCAGCTTCCTGCTTTTCCGAACTCAGAATTTCGGTATTGTTCTGCTCCCAACACGCGTAATTCCAGCGTTCCTCGCTCAAAGCCCCGGCGTCTTCGCAGAATTCCTCGGTATTGTATCCCACCGAAAATTCGGGAAACCGATTTATGCCGCGATAGCTGTTTTCCTCGTTATACGACACAAAAAAAGATATCGCATAAATATCTTCCCGCTGCCAAGAAGAAATTTCTTTTCTTATTTCTTTTTCAAGAAAGGTTTCAAAATCCATATATTACTCCGTCAAAACAAAATTCTCTGTTTTATCTTTTTTTCTGAAATGCGGGAGATTTCCGCCGCGATGTCCGTGTTTTTAATTTTCATAAAACCATATTTCGTAAGGCTGTATTTTCGGCTGCCGACGGCAAAAACATATCTGCACGGCGTTTCGGTTATCTCCGATATCTCTTCAATACGGAAAGAAACGCTCTTTTTCTCGCTTTCAAGCAAAACGCCGCTGTCCGAAATTTCCGCGGTGCAAAATGGCAGAGCAAGAACCGAAAACAGATACGCCCACACGCCGACCAACACCGCGGATATCGCAATAAGAACGGCAAGATTTGCGAAATCTCCGTTCAAAATAAGGGTCGGAATTGCGA
>CAKSPP010000026.1 GCA_934481505.1 uncultured Eubacteriales bacterium | reverse complement strand
CATCTCTTAAAAAGAAGCCGTATTCAACGGTCTGATAGCTTCTGCCGGGGACTGCGACTGCAAGCTGAATTCCGTCTGCCTGCCAGGTTTCGGTGCCTGTACGGGTGTTGTTGTTGAGTTCGCCCATTCCGGTTATGTAGAGATAAAGATAAACGGCGGTGCTGTCCCAAGCCGCATATCCCTGAATTCTGGTGTTATACCATTCGGAATCTTCGCGGTTCGGATTCTGTTCCTTATCATATCTCGTAGCTTCGCTGTTGAAACCTACCGGGAAATGGTCGTTAGGTTTGAGCTCGCTTGTACCTGTGGCGTCGTCGGTAACCCAGGACATAGCCTCGGAACCGGTCATATCAAAGATCTTCGTATAAACGGAATCTCTGACACCGTCGGTAACATCGGGAGCCGTTGTTGCCATTGCGACTTCAAGGACATCGTCTCCGGAAAGGACTTTCGCCGTAGAAGATACGGTAAAGCCTGTTGCCAAAGACGCTATCATAACTATCGCAAGGACAGCGGATAAAAATCTTTTCATAAAAGGTCCTCCTGTTTATAAATGGTTCGTGTCGGTAAAGGGGAGAGTTCCCCAACTTATACATATATATTCTACACTATATAACGACAGTTCGTCAAGTGTAGGAAACATATAGTTCAAATTCTTGATAAAATATTTGTCGGATTTCGTAAAAAACACATATTTGAACGCCGCAAAGAGACTGTTTCGGGACTCATGAAAAGGATAAAAAAGACGGGACGTCTCCGTCCCGTCTTCATCTTATTAAAGTCCTAAAAATTGCCTGACTCGGTTCTTGAACTGAGAGCCTTTTTCGTAAGACTTGTCGAAGTTTGTGTTCTCGTCGAAAGCCTTCAACGCCTCTTTCTGTTTTGAAGAAAGTTTCTTCGGAATTTCAACAATAACATTGACATACATATTGCCTCTCGACTTTGAACGCAGGTAGTAAGCACCTTTGCCTTTTACGGTGAACTGTGTTCCCGACTGCGTGCCCTCCGGAATACGGAGGCTTTCGGCTTTTCCGTCGATTGTCGGAACTTCGACGGTCGCACCGAGACACGCCTGCGAGAAAGTAATATAAACATTGCAGAAAAGGTCGGCATCTCTTCTCGTAAAGAGTTCGTGAGGACGGACGGCAACGGTTATATTAAGGTCGCCGTTCGAGCCGCCGCGGATACCTCTGTCGCCCTCTCCGCGAAGAGAAATCGTCTGACCGTTGTTTATGCCTGCGGGGATATTTACGGTTATGCTGACGGATTTTCTTTCAAGACCTCTGCCGCCGCATTTTTTGCAGACTTCTTTGATTATCTTACCCGTACCGTTACAGGCGGAGCAGGTTCTCTCGGTCGATATCGCACCGAAGACGGTCTGCGAAACGCTCTTGACTCTTCCCTGCCCGTTACATGTCGGACAGGTCTGAGGAGTGGTTCCTTTTGCGGCACCCGAACCGTTACAGTCGGAGCAGACTTCGTTGCGGGTAAAGGTGACGGTCTTCGAACAGCCGAAAACAGCTTCTTTGAAATCGATTGTCAGACGGACGTTTATATCGTTTCCGTGAACGGCGTTGCTGCGTCTTCTCGGGCTTCCGCCTCCGAAAAAGCTGCCGAAGATATCGCCTATATCACCGAAATCAACGGTGCTGTAACCGCCGTAGCCGCCCGCAGCACCGGCACCGTAAGACGGGTCGACGCCTGCGTGACCGAAACGATCGTAGCGTTCTCTCTTTTCCTTATCGGAAAGGACTTCATACGCCTCGTTTACCTCTTTGAATTTCTGTTCGGCTTCTTTATCGCCGGGATTGAGGTCGGGGTGATATTTTTTCGCAAGTTTCCTGTACGCCTTTTTCAGGTCGTCGTCGGAAACGCTTTTATCGACCCCTAAAACCTCGTAAAAATCTCTCTTGTCAGCCACTTAAATCCCTCTTGCCGTTTATTTGTTGTCGTCGTTTACCTGATAGTCGTCAACGCTTACTTTGCCGTCGGCGTCGGGAGCTGCCCCCTGAGCACCTGCGTCGGCACCCTGAGCACCCGCAGCCTGAGCTTCGGCGTACATCTTTTCGGCTATTTTATAGAATCTCTTCTGGAGTTCGTCGGTATCGGCTTTTATGGCGTCGGTATCGGTTCCTTTAAGAGTTTCTTTGAGTTTGGTTATCTGTTCTTCAACGGGAGCTTTTTCTTCTGCGGAAAGTTTTTCGCCCATATCGGTCATTGTCTTTTCGCACTGATAGATAAGCTGTTCGGCGTTGTTTCTCGTTTCGATACCCTCGCGGCGTTTCTTATCTTCCGCAGCGTATTTTTCTGCGTCGGCGACTGCCTTTTCGACATCTTCCTTGGACATATTGCTCGAAGCGGTGATGGTTATATGCTGTTCCTTGCCGGTTCCCTTATCTTTTGCGTAAACGTTTACTATGCCGTTTGCGTCGATATCAAAGGTAACTTCGATCTGCGGAACCTGCTTCGGTGCCGGCGGGATTCCGTCGAGAGAGAATCTGCCGAGGGTCTTGTTGTCGGCAGCCATTTCACGCTCGCCCTGTACGACATGGACTTCAACGCTGGTCTGGTTGTCGGCAGCGGTGGTGAATATCTGGCTCTTCTTTACAGGAATTGTGGTGTTTCTGTCAATTATTTTTGCGGTGATACCGCCGTAGACTTCAACGCCGAGGGAAAGAGGAGTTACGTCGAGAAGAACAAGTCCCGAAACGTCTCCGCCCAAAACGCCTGCCTGAATTGCCGCACCGATAGCGACACATTCGTCGGGGTTGATACCCTTATGGGGTTCTTTGTTTATAAACTTTTTCAAAGCTTCCTGAACTGCGGGGATTCTCGAAGAACCGCCGACAAGAAGAACTTTATCGATCTGTTCTGCGGTAAGACCTGCGTCCTGCATAGCTTTTCTTACAGGGATCATCGTTGCTTCAACGAGGTCTGCGGTAAGTTCGTTGAATTTCGCTCTTGTAAGAGTGATATCAAGGTGTTTCGGACCTGTTGCGTCAGCGGTGATAAACGGAAGGTTGATATTTGTGGTGGTCATGCCGGAAAGTTCGATCTTTGCTTTTTCAGCGGCTTCCTTGAGTCTCTGCATAGCCATTTTATCGGTGGAAAGATCAACTCCGGTGTCTCTCTTAAATTCGGAAACGAGGAAGTCGATTATTTTCTGGTCGAAATCGTCGCCGCCGAGACGGGTGTTGCCGTTGGTGGAAAGAACTTCGAAAACGCCGTCGCCGATATCGAGGATCGAAACGTCGAATGTTCCGCCGCCGAGGTCGTAGACCATGATTTTCTGTTCGCTTTCCTTATCTACGCCGTAAGCAAGAGCTGCGGCGGTAGGTTCGTTTATGATTCTCTTTACATCAAGTCCGATTATCGTACCTGCGTTTTTGGTTGCCTGACGCTGTGCGTCGTTGAAGTATGCAGGAACGGTAATAACGGCTTCGGTAACTTTTTCGCCGAGATAGCTCTCGGCGTCTGTTTTAAGTTTCTGCAAAATCATCGAAGAGATCATTTCGGGGGTATATTCCTTTTCGTCGATTACGATTTTGCGGTTCGTACCCATATCTCTTTTAATGGAGCTTATTGTTCTGTCAGGATTGGTTATCGCCTGTCTTTTTGCGACCTGACCGACCATTCTTTCGCCGTCTTTTGCGAAAGCAACGACCGACGGGGTGGTTCTTGCACCCTCGGCGTTAGCTATAACAACAGGTTCTCCGCCTTCCATTACGGCAACGCAGGAGTTTGTTGTTCCCAAGTCAATACCTATGATTTTAGACATATCTATTCCTCCTAATTATTTACGTTTATTAAAAACACCGGTCAGTTTACGACTTTGACCATTGCGTGTCTTATAATCTTATCTTTTATTTTATAACCTTTGCTGAACACTTCCGAAACGGTGTTTTCGGCAAGTTCTTCGTCTTCGCCGTGCATTACCGCTTCATGGATATTCGGGTCGAATGCGTCTCCCTTTTCTCCGTAGCTTTCAACTCCGAGCTTTGCGAAAACGGCATTCATCTGATTGAGAACCATTTCAACGCCCTTTTTTAAGGGTGAGTCTTCTTCGGTCGCGGCAACGGCTCTTTCGAGATTATCGACTACCGGCAAAATTTCGGCAAGAGTCTGTGCGGTCGCGTTGAGATACGACGATTCCTTTTCGGCTGCCGTCCTCTTTTTATAATTTTCGAAATCCGCATAAAGTCTGATAAAACGGTCTTTTTCTTCGGCTATCGCCTCTTCGATACGTTTTTCGGTTTCGGCGTCGGAATTTTCGGTTTTTTCTTCAACGGGTTCTTCAACCGGAGTTTCTTCGGCTTTTTCCTTTTCGTTTTTCTCCTTTTTCACGGTGTTTCTCCTTTCTTTAATTTTCGCCCCAGACTTTTCCCATCTCACGAAGTAAGTGGTTACAGCCGGAAATTATTCTTGAATAATACATTCGCGTGGGTCCCATAACGCCGATAACAAGCGGAAATTTGCCCGCCCGTCCGACGGAAATTACGCTCGTCGATTTCATCGGGAACAATTTGTTTTCTTCGCCTATCCTTATTGAAATGCTGTTTGAATAAAAGCTTTCGAGAAGCGTTTTTTTGATATCGTCCTCGTCGTTTATGAAATTCAGAAACCTGCGGACGGTTTCGGTCTCGGCAAACTCGGGATAGGAAAACAGGTTTGACGCTCCGCCGATATACAGCTCGAAATTTTGAAGTTTCAAAAGAAACCTTTCGATATATTCGTAAGCGTCGGCAAATTCTTCGGGAAGCTCGGACTCAAACGATTTGAGCTTTTCTTTCGAAAGACTTTCGTTTGATATTTCGGAAAAATATTTTCCGAGAAGTTTTTCGAGGTTTCCGCAAAGCAGAACCGTCGGTTCGTTTTCGGTTTTTATAAAGCAGCTGCGGAGGGCATTTTCGGAAGATATCGCCAAAATTCCGACGGTTTTTCTTCCCGACGGAAACACTTTATAGGAAAAATGTCCGTCGCCGCACATCGGAGCCGTCGTAAAGACCGCACAGCCTGAAAACTTCGCCATACCGAGGGTCATTTCCCGCAAAGTGTCTTCCATGGTGTTCCCTCTTGAAAACGCTCTTTCGAGAACCGCCGTTTCGTAAGGGGAAAGCTCATATTCGGACAGGGCGTTCGAAACATAGAACCGATATCCCTCGTTCGTCGGGATTCTTCCGGCGGAGGTGTGAGGCTTTTCGATAAGCCCCTCTTTTTCGAGTTCGTTCATTTCGTTTCTTACCGTCGCCGACGAAAGGTCGAGCTTCTCACGGGAGATAAGCGATTTTGAGCCTACCGGCTCGCCCGTTTCGATATAGGCACGGATAACCGAAGCAAGAATATTTCTTTTTCTTGCGTCAAGACTCATCTTCACCGCCCCTCTCTTTTAGCACTCCAAACGGTTGAGTGCTAAAAACTACATATATAGTATATCTAAAAAACCGATTTGTCAAGACCGTTTTATGATGTTTTACAAAAATTTCACAACTTATCTGACCTTTTCTGACCAAATATCCGATTTTACGCAAATAACCTTTTGACGGCGTTTTTCATAAAATATAACAGAAAAGATGAAAGGAGCGGCGGAATGAAAGTAGTTGTACTTAAAGCCCCCGCAGGGTTACGGGGTCTTCTCAGGTTCATTTTCAAAATATAAGGAAAAGCGGCTATAAGGTCGAGACCTTATCGCCGCTTTTCTATTGTTCGAGTTCTTCGGTTAAAATGAGCCATTCTTCGGTCGCTTCGTCCCTCTCTTTTTCGAGAGAAAACAGTTTTTCCTGCAACTCGGCGACTTTTTCATAGTCGGAGCAGACTTCGGGAAGAGACAAAGTTTCGGAGATTTCCGAAATCTCTTTTTCGAGATTTTCGACGAGCGTTTCCAGCTTTTCGGCTCTTTTCTTCTTTTTGGAAAGCTCTTTGAGCGGAGAATAATATCCTTTTTTCTCCGTTTTCTTTTCGGTTTTTTCCTTTTCGCTTTCTTCTGGGGCGTTGTTTTTCGAACGCATTTCCTCGTATTCGGCAAAACCGAACGGATAGAATTTCGCTCCGTTTTCGTCGAAAACAAGCAGTTTGTTTGCAATCTTATTTACGAAATATCTGTCGTGAGACACGAAAATAAGGGTTCCGGTATATTCGGAAAGCATATTTTCAAGCGTTTCTTTGCCGACGATATCCATATGGTTTGTCGGTTCGTCGAGGATTAAGACATTCGGCTTTCTGCGTAAGATTTCGCAGAGAGAAAGTCTGACTTTTTCGCCGCCAGAAAGGCTGTCGACAGATTTGAAAACATCGTCGCCCGAAAAAAGAAACGCACCGAGGGCCTTTCTGACTTCGGTATTCGTCATTGACGGGAATTTTCCCGCAAATTCGTCGAAAACGGTGTCGGAGCCGTTGAACATCGCAAGCTGCTGGTCGAAATATCCGATTTTCGTTTTTATGCCGAATTCAAAATGACCCGAAAGCATCGGGGTTTTGCCGACAAGCGTTTTTACGAAAGTCGATTTTCCTATTCCGTTGCCGCCGATTATTGCGAGTTTTTCGCCTCGGAAAAGTTCGAAATTCACGGTTGCGAGAGGTTTTGTATAACCTATTTCAAGGTCTTTTACGTCGAGAACCTTTTTTACGCTTTCGATTTCGGGCTGAAAGTCGGCGTGAAACGTCCGCAGGTCGTATCTGTCGGGCATATCGACGGTTTTCATTTTCTCGATCTGTTTGAGTTTCGACTGAGCCATCGCCGCTTTTGTCGCTTTGTAGCGGAAGCGTTCGACTATTTTCATTAGACGGGCTATTTCCGCTCTCTGGGCTTCGTAATCTTTCAGCTGTTTTGTGTAGTTTTCCCGTTTCTGTCTTTCAAAATCGGAATATTTTCCCTGATAGCGTTTTGTCTCGCCGTATTCGATTTCATAGACGACATTTACTATCTTATCGAGAAACATTCGGTCATGGGAGACTATCACCATTGCCGATTTATAGTTTTTCAGATATTCTTCGAGCCATTCGACGGCGGTTATATCGAGATGGTTTGTCGGCTCGTCGAGAAGCAGGATATCGGGTTTTGAAAGCAGCAGTTTGATAAAGGCTATTTTGGTTTTCTGTCCTCCCGAAAATTCGGAAAGCGGCTTTTGCATATCTTCGTCGGTAAACCCGAATTTTCTTATCGCCGTCAGGTATTCCTTTTTATAGGTATATCCGCCGAGAAGTTCGAATTTTTCGCAGAGGTTCGAATATGTCTTTATATTTTCGTCGCTGTGGTCGGTTTCGAGAAGTTTTTGAAGAGAATTCATTCTCTCTTCGGTTTCGGTTATCGGAGCATAGACTTTCAGAATTTCGTCAAGCATCGAAACTCCGCCGTCCGGAAAATACATCTGTTCCATATAGCCGACGGTCGGGCCGCCTGCCTTGATTACATTAAAATGCTCGTCGCCTGTTCCCTCTTCGAGAGGAACGGAGCCTGTTATCGCTTTCAAGAGCGTGGTTTTTCCGCAGCCGTTTCTTCCGACTATCGCGATTTTTTCTTTATCCCGTATCTCAAAATCGATATTTTCGAGCACGGTATCCGCCCCGTAAGAAACGGAGCCGTTTATGATTTTATAGGTCATTTTTCTTTCTTCTTATAAATCCGTATCGGCTGACGGGATGAGGAAACGGCAGAAAAACGGTCATCTGGGCGTGGGGAGCCGCGGAAATAAGTTTTCCGTCGCCGCCGTACATTTCGGTTATGACCGCCGTTTCGGGTTCTTTGCCGGGTTCCGTGATTTCGATTTCGTCGCCTATCACAAATTTATTGCGTTGTTCGATTTCTATGAGTCTGCGGGAGTAGTCGTAGCCTCTGACCACTCCGATAAGCTCGTAGTTTCTTATATATCCCGAAGTTTCGTAATTCTGTCCCGAAGCGTCGGGGCGTCCGTAATAAAAGCCCGTCGAAAAATCTCTGTGGCTTGTTTTCAGAAGTTCGGTCATATATTTCGGGATTTTTCTTTTATAAAGGGACAAATCTTCAAAAACATCGTCGATCGCTTCCCTGTACGCTTTCGCGACGCAGGAAACATAGTATTCGGTCTTAACTCTGCCCTCAACCTTGAAAGAGGAAATCCCGGCATAGACAAGCTCGTCGATATGCTCTATCATGCAGAGGTCTTTTGAGTTGAAGATATAAGTTCCGTTTTCGGTTTCGTCAAGCGGAAAATATTCTCCGGGACGGGTTTCTTCGCAGACGGAATATTTCCAGCGGCAAGCCTGGGCACAGTTTCCGCGGTTTGCGTCTCTTCCGGTAAGAAAAGAGGAAAGCAGACATCTTCCCGAATGAGCCATACACATTGCCCCGTGGACAAACGCTTCGATTTCAAGGTCTTCGGGGATATTCTTTCTTATTTCGGTAATTTCTTCAAGGGAACATTCCCTTGCCAGAACGACACGCGAAACACCGAGAGAATGCCACATACAGAGAGCCGCGGAGTTTATTGCGTTCGCCTGGGTCGACAGATGAATTTTCATTTCGGGGACAAGGTGTTTTGTAAGCCCGATAAGTCCGATATCTCCGACGATAACAGCGTCGACACCTGCTGCGGCAAGGCTTTTTAAGTACGCGGGATAGCGTTTTATCTCGTCTTCATGGGGTGTTGTATTAACCGCGACATAGACCTTGACGTTTTCGGAGTGAGCGTATGAAACGGCTTCTCTCATTTCTTTTTCGGAAAAATTCGAAGACGCGGTGCGGAGCGAAAACTCTTCTCCGCCTATATAAACGGCGTCTGCCCCGTAGGCTATCGCATATTTAAGTCTTGAAAAATCGCCTGCCGGCAAAAGAAGTTCGGGCTTTTTCAATTTTCATCCACCATTCTGTAAGAAAGAGTCACGCCGTCGCTTATCGGGAGCAGTACGGTATGCATATCGCTTATGTTTTCAAGTTTTTCGAGATATTCGCCGAGCCTTGTAACTATCGTTCGGTTGCGGCGGACATCGGGTTCGCCCTTTGCGACATATCCGCCGAAAAAGACGTTGTCGGAAATAAGAATTCCGTCGGGCGACAATAGCCTTTTTATATGTTCGAGAAAGTAAGGATACTGCCCTTTTGCGGCGTCGAGAAAGATAAAATCGTAAGGTTCGGTAAGTTTTTCAAGCGTTTCGAGAGCACTTCCCTCAAACATCGTTATCGCTTTTTCGGGGTCGTATTTTTCGAAATTTTCGCGGGCGGGTTTTATCATCGCGGGATTTCTTTCGAGAGTATGTATTATCGCTTTGCCGCCGCACGCCTCTTTCATTAAAAGAGCGGAAAAGCCGATACAGGTTCCTATTTCGAGAATTCGCCGCGGCTTTTTTATACGGCAGATTATATCTATTAGGTCGGCGGTTTCGGGTTCGGAAATCGGATATTCCTCTTTTCTCGCTTCCCTTTCCATTTCGCCGAGAAAGCCGTCGCGTTCACGCCTTGTTTTCCGCATAAAATCGAGAAGATACGGATAGACTATTTTATCTTTTTCCATTTTTTATCCTAAATATTTCTTTGAGTTTTTAACATGTTCCTTGTAGGTTTTCGAAAAGACGGATTCGCCCGTGCCGTCAAGTTTTGCGACGAAATAGTAATATTCGGTCTGTGCGGGTTCAACGGCTGCAATAAGAGCGTCGATACCGGGGTTTGCAATCGGCGTCGGGGTAAGTCCCTCGTGCAGATAGGTGTTATAGGGGCTGTCGGTCTGCAAATCGGCGTAAGAAAGCACGGTTTTGACGTCTTCTTTTTTGAGAACATAGGTTATAGTAGCGTCGCTTTGAAGTTTCATTCCGATTTTCATTCTGTTATGGAAAACGGAGGAAATATTCGCGAAATCGCCGACGGTTCCGCCCTCTTTCTGGATAATCGACGCCAAGGTGACGGCTTCGTAAAGGGACATATCGCCGAGTTTATCTTTTATATTGTTTTCGGTTATTACGTCGTCAAAGCGTTTGAGCATTTTATTTATTATGTTATGCTCGGTGTCGTCGACGAAAAACGCGTAAGTATCGGGATAAAGAAAGCCTTCGAGGCGGTTTTCGGTTCCCGCGTCGGGCAGGTAATCGTAAGAATAAAAATCGTTGTTTATAGCGTCGTAAAAGCCCTGCTCTGTGCCTATACCGGCGGCGACGAGCTTATCGACAATCTGCGAAACGCGGTAGCCCTCGGGGAAAGTAAGGCTTACGCTTTCCCTGTATTGGCTCTTGTTTAAGTCGGCAAAAATATTTTCGTAGCTTTCGCCTTTTTTGAATTCAAAAGCTCCGAGCTGGATATTGGTGTCGCAGCCCGTGAATTTTGCGTAAAAACGGAATGCGGTCGGATATTTTATAATTCCCGCTTCCTTTAATTTATCGCCGATTTTGGTGGTATTGTCGCCCTTTTCGACGGTTATTACGCCCGTCTCTTCCGAAACGTTTTTACCTCTTATTTCGCCCGATATCGCAACGGTAAAGTAAGCGGCGAGAGCGAAAACTATAACAAGAACTCCGCAGACGCAAAGTCCGACAATTCTTTTTATTTTCCTCTTTTTTCGCGACGCTGAATCCATATTTTTTCTCCTTCGTTATACATTTTGCCCTGGTTCTGTCCGCTTTTTCTCATCTTCTTCGAGATAGTTCCGAGGAAGAAATAAATGTTTATGAGAAGCAGCGGGACAAGCAGAATTATTATTTTTGTTTCAAGCCCCGTAAAGGCAAGGTTATCGTTATAAATATAAATCAAAAAGGTAAGAACATTATTGAAAAAGTGAGCGAGCATTGCGACATAGACAGAGCCAGACCAATAGGACGCCGCCGCCAAAACAAAGCCCGCGACAAGGGTTGACGGGATATTGAAAAGCGAGCCGTGCATCAAAGTAAAGAAGACCGCCGACCAGATCATCGCCCTTATATCTGGCTTTTTGCTCAAAGCCGAGAGAACAGCCCCTCTGAAAAACAGTTCCTCAAAGATTGCGGGGATTACCGCGATAAGGCAGAGAAGCACCATTTCGTTGCTTCCGCTCATCTTGAAAATTCCCGACGGAGTCATTTTTATATTGAAAAGACCGAGGAAAAGACCTTCGAGATAATTAAGTATAAAGCTCGACGAAATTATAATGACCGAGGTGACTGTCGCGAAAAAGAAGTCTCCCATACGAAGAGGCATCGTCTTGAAAAAGCGGCGTGCGTTTTTCGCGTCTTTCGTCTGTTTTTTCAAAATAAAGCTGCCGCCGAGCAGAATAAGCACCGAAACGAAAGTAAAGATTATATCTTTATGGGGAATGTTGAAGATATTCAGAATTCCGAGCGTTATAAGAGACACCGCACAGGTCGCGAATATCGTTATTACTTTTTTCATATTACTCCTCTGTAATTACGGCGTTTACCGCAATATCAAAACCGTCTCTCGGCAGTTTTTCAGAAATGAAAGCGGAGAGGCAAAGCCCTGCCGAGAATCCGTTAAAAGTCGAAAGAAAGCGGTCGTAATATCCGCCGCCGTAGCCGAGACGGAAGCCCTCGTGATCAAAAGAAAATCCGGGGACGACGCAAAGCGTTTTTCCGT
>CAKSPP010000025.1 GCA_934481505.1 uncultured Eubacteriales bacterium | reverse complement strand
CTTCCGAACTTCGGAAAAAGATAACCGAATGCTGCAAAAAGCTTGAAAAATGGGAAAAAAGTTACGGCAGCGGCAAGATAATAAAAGAGGGTCTCCGCGTTTGTATTACGGGAAAACCGAATGTCGGAAAAAGCAGCCTTATGAACCGCCTTTCGGGCTACGATAAAAGCATTGTCACCGATATCGAGGGAACGACAAGGGACGTTATCGAAGAAACGGTTTCGGTCGGAGGGCTTAAACTCCGCCTTTTCGACACCGCGGGAATAAGAGAAAGCGGCGACACTGTCGAAAAAATAGGCGTCGAGCGAGCCGCGGAAAAAATCGAGACGGCAAACCTTATTCTGTGCCTTTTCGACCTGTCGAGACCATTTGATAAAGACGACGAAAAAACGCTTATGCTCCTTGAAAAATCGAAGGCGAAAAAAATCGCCGTATATAATAAATGCGATAAAGAAAAAGTTTTTGATAAAACGATTTCGGGTTTTGACGGCGAAGTGACGATAAGTGCGGAAAACGATATCGGAATTTCCGAACTCGAAAAAATCATTACCGATACCGTTTCGAATGAAACGGCGACCGACGAAACGGTCATGAACGCAAGGCAATATTCCTGCGTTCTGTCGGCTCTCACCGCTCTTCAAAACGCCGTCGAAAATATTGAGCTTACGCCCGACGTTTTGTTGTGCGACGTCGAAGCGGCGATAGAAAGCCTTTCGGTAATGACGGGAAAAACTGTGAGCGAAGAAATTATAGAAAACATTTTTTCGCGTTTCTGCGTAGGAAAATAGGGGGATATTATGGAATATTTTGCGGAGGATTTCGAAGTTGCTGTTATCGGTGCGGGACACTCGGGCGTAGAAGCGTCGCTTGCCGCCGCCCGTCTCGGCTGCCGCACGGCTCTTTTCACGATAAGCCTTGACGCCGTCGGAAATATGCCCTGCAACCCGTCAATAGGCGGAACGGCAAAAGGTCACCTTGTCCGCGAGCTTGACGCTTTGGGCGGCGAAATGGGAAAAGCCGCCGACAAAGTCTTTTTGCAGAGCAGAATGTTAAACCGCGGCAAAGGACCTGCGGTTCATTCGCTCCGAATTCAGGCGGACAGACGGAAATATCAGGAAGTGATGAAAGTCACTCTCGAACACGAAAAGAACCTGTTTATGAAACAGGCGGAAATAAAGAAAATAGAGAAAAAAGACGGAAAATTCCTGCTGACGACTCACCTCGGAGCGATTTTCTCGGCAAATGCCGTTGTTATCGCCACCGGGACATATCTCGAAGGCAAAATTTTTGTCGGAGACGTTTCCTATTCTTCGGGTCCAGACGGAATGTTCGCGTCAAAAGGTCTTTCGGAAAGTTTGCAGGCGTTCGGTCTTGAATTTATGCGTTTCAAGACGGGAACTCCGGCGAGAATAAGAAAAAGTTCGGTCGACCTCGAAAAACTGTCGGTTCAGGAGGGCGACGACAAAATCGTGCCGTTTTCCTTTGAAAATGAAGGAAAATTTATCGGCGAAAACAAGCTGCCGTGCTATCTTGTCTATACAAATGCCGAAACGCACCGAATTATAAGGGAAAATCTCCACCGTTCACCTTTGTATTCGGGAAATATCCACGGAATCGGCCCCCGGTACTGTCCGAGTATCGAAGATAAGGTCGTCCGCTTTGCCGACAAGGAAAGACACCAGCTTTTCCTTGAACCGATGGGCGAAAAAACCGAAGAAATGTATTTGCAGGGAATGAGTTCATCTCTTCCCGAAGATGTTCAGATAAAAATGATACGCTCCCTTGTCGGGTTCGAACACGCCGAAGTCATGCGAAACGCCTACGCTATCGAATACGACTGCATAGACCCCCTCGAACTGCGTCCGACTCTTGAAACAAAAAAGGTTTCGGGTCTTTTCGGAGCAGGTCAGTTCAACGGCACTTCGGGCTACGAGGAAGCCGCCGCCCAGGGGCTTATTGCTGGAATAAACGCCGCAATGTTCTGCAAAAACCGCGAAATGCTCGTCCTTGACCGTTCGACTTCCTACATCGGAACGCTTATCGACGACCTTGTTGTAAAGGGAACGCGGGAGCCTTACAGAATGATGACGTCGCGGAGCGAATACCGCCTTATTTTAAGACAGGATAACGCCGACCGCAGACTTACGCCGACGGGTCACGAAATCGGGCTTATTTCGGAGGAAAGATATCAGAAATTCCTTGAAAAACAGGCGAAAATCGAAGCGGAAAAAGAAAGAATGAAGAAAACTTTCATTCCGCCCTCTCCCGTCCTTTCGGAAATTTTCGAAAAGGCGGAAAGCACGCCGATTGTCACGGGAATTTCGCTTTCCGACCTTGTGAAACGCCCCGAACTTTCATATGAAATGCTTGCCCCGGTCGACAAAGACCGTCCCGAGCTTCCCGATTATATAACCGAAGCCGCCGAGGTCGATATCCGCTACGACGGATATATAAAAAGACAGCTTATGCAGGTCGAGCAGTTCAAAAAGCTCGAAACAAAAAAGCTGCCCGAAGATTTCGACTATTCGCAGATCGCGGGTTTGCGGCTTGAAGCAAGGCAGAAACTCAATAAGGTAAAACCGCAGAACGTCGGGCAGGCAAGCCGAATTTCGGGAGTCAGCCCCGCGGACGTTTCGGTCCTTTTAATTTATTTCAAAATGGTCTGAAAACACTTGAATTTAACTTATGTTTGTGATAAAATATACAGACGAAAGAGGATAAAATGAGAGCGAGAAAGAAGAAAAACACAGTTCCGCGTCTTGAAAGATGCGGTGACGTGTTCGTTAGCGAAATAACCGTACCCGACGGCAAAAAAGCGTGCCTTGAAATAGGCTGCGGAAAGGGAAAATTCATTGCGGGCCTTGCCGAACTGCACCCCGACATTCTGTATTTTGCAATGGAAAAAGTCCCCGACGTCATGGTGATGGCTGCCGAAAAATGCAGGGAAAAAGGGCTTGAAAATGTCAGATTTCTGCTTGAAGACGCGACGAAACTGCCCGAAATCTGCAAAGAACACAGCCTTGATGTTATCTATCTTAATTTTTCCGACCCATGGCCGAAAAAGAGACATACTTCCCGCAGGCTTACATACCGAACCTTTCTCGATATCTATAAAAAACTGCTCAAACAGGGCGGTTTTATAAAGATGAAAACCGATAACGAGGGGCTTTTCAATTTTTCGCTCGAAGAATTTACCGATTCGGGTTTTATCCTTTCGGAAGTAACGACAGATCTTCATTCGACCGATATCGAAAACGAGGTCATGACTGAATATGAGACCCGTTTTTCGGAGCAGGGAATGAATATTTACCACTTAAAGGCGACCCCCGACGGGAAATAAGGAGATATTATGATAAAGGGAAATGCAGTTGTAGGTCAGTCCGGCGGTCCTACGAGTGCAATCAACGCAACTCTTGCCGGAATTTTGCATGCTGCCGAAAAATCTTCGCATATAAACGAGATTTTCGGAATGAGAAACGGAATAGAGGGTCTTCTGCGTGAAGATGTTTTCAAAATAAAACCCCTGAGTGAAGAGGAAAAATATTCGCTTGTCTGCACTCCCGCCGCGGCTCTCGGCTCCTGCCGCAAGAAACTTGCCGACCCGCACGGAGAAGACCTTTCCGAATACGAAAAACTGTTTTCTTTTTTCAAGAGATACGATATCCGCTACTTTTTCTATATCGGCGGCAACGACTCGATGGATACCGTTGTAAAGCTTTCGGAATATTCAAAAGACAAAAATTACGAAATGGTCTTTATGGGTGTTCCTAAAACCATTGACAACGACCTTATGGGAACCGACCACACCCCCGGTTTCGGCTCTGCGGCAAAATATGTCGCGACGGTAATGCAGGAAATCGCCTGCGACTGCTCGGTTTACACGACGAAAGCCGTTACGATTGTTGAAGTTATGGGCAGAGACGCGGGGTGGCTCACCGCCGCCGCGGGTCTTCCGAGAATTTTGGGCGAAAACACCGCCGATCTCATTTATCTTCCCGAAGTTTCGTTCGACGAAGAAAAATTCATTGCCGACCTCAAAAAACAGCTTGAAATAAAGCCGAATGTCGTCGTCGCCGTCTCGGAGGGAATAAAGACCGAGAGCGGAGAGTATGTCGGCGAGAAAAAACAGAGCGGAGCCGTCGATATTTTCGGACACCGCTATCTTGCAGGCACCGCGAAATATCTCGAAGGGCTTGTCAAGGAAAAAATAGGCTGCAAGGTGCGTTCGGTCGAGCTTAACCTGCCGCAGCGTTGTGCTTCGCATATCCTTTCGAAAACCGATATCGAAGAATCTTTCGAGACGGGAAAAACCTCGGTCGCGTTTTCGACGAGATCGGAAACCAACAACGGATATGTCACCGTTCTTCGCCGCAGAGAGGGCGACAGTTACAGAATCGACTATGACTGCGTTCACGCCGAAAATATCGCGAACAAAACGAAGAGCGTGCCCGTGGAAATGATAACCGACGGCAAAAACAACGTAAAGGACGAGCTTCTTTGGCAGATTTTGCCGCTTATCGAGGGCGAAATTACCGTTCCGACCGAAAGAGGTCTTCCGAAGCACTTCAAATTCGGAAAATGAAAAAGAAAAACATCGCTATTCTTCAAATGCTCTGCTGCTCCGTTCTTTGGAGCATTGCTGGCATTTTCATAAAAATGATAGACTGGAATCCGCTTGTTATTGCAGGATTCCGCAGTCTTTTTTCGGCACTGACCGTGCTTGTTTTCGCTTTGGTTACAAAGCAGAAGATATTTTTCAATAAAAATGTCGCGAAAAGTATGTTCTTTCTTGCGGCGACTTTCCTTTGCTTTGTCGGGGCAAGCAAGCTTACGACTTCGGCAAACGCGATAGTTCTGCAATTCACCGCACCGATTTTCATAATGCTTTTTTCCGCGATTTTCAGACATCAGAAATTTTCGGCGGTCGATATCGTCACCGTTGTTGTAACGCTCGGCGGAATTTCGCTTTTCGCAATCGACGGTCTTGAAAGCGGACACACCTTGGGCAATCTTCTTGGGCTGTGTGCCGGTCTTTTTATGGCGGGAATGTTCATTTCGGTCGGCGACTGCAAGGGGGCTGAAAAGACGAGCGGTCTTTTCTTCGGACATCTGCTTACCGCCGCCGTCGGAATACCCTTTATGTTCCTTTTCCCGACGCCGATATCGGTTTCCGCAATTTCGGGCGTCGTGATTTTGGGCGTAGTTCAGCTCGGAATTCCGTATATCCTGCTCGCAATAGCCTCTGAAAACTGTCCGCCGCTTGCGTGTGCGTTGCTTTCCGCCGCGGAACCTCTGCTAAACCCCGTCTGGGTTGCGATTTTTGCAAAGGAATATCCGTCCGTCCTGTCGCTTGTCGGCGGTGCGGTCGTTATAGTAACGGTCACCGTCTGGTGCGTAATAGATAATAAGAGAACAAAAACCGTCTCGATTTGAGACGGTTTTTTATGTTAAACCAATATAGGTTGAATTTGAATTCCGTTAAGAGCCAAAGCGAGCGTCTGCGGAATTTTTTCCATTTCGGCAACAAGTGAACGGGGTTTTCCCTCGGCGTCGTCCTGCCCGAACGGAACAAAATAGAAGTTTTCGCGGTTTAAGAGTTTTCCGATATTCTCGGCGTTTGCCGCGAGGGCGTCGTTTGACGAAACGGCGACGATAACGGGTCTGCCGTTCCGAAGATGTGCTTTTGCCGAAAGAGTAACGCTGCTGTCGGCAACCCCCGACGCAAGTTTTGCAATGGTGTTTCCCGTGCAGGGGGCGATAATAAGAGCGTCGAGCATTTTTTTCGGTCCGATAGGTTCCGCTTCTCTTACCGTATGGATAATTTCACGCCGACAGATGTTTTTTATCTGCGTGCGGAAATCTTCGCTTTTCCCGAAACGCGTGTCGGTTGAAAAAGCGACTTCCGACATTATCGGATATATATCGTAATCGCGGGCGAGTTTTTCGAGAACGGCTATCGTCCGCGTAAAGGTGCAGAAAGAGCCGCAGAGAGCAAACCCTATACGCGGCTTTTTATTTTCCATTTATTTCTCCTCCTTTCAGAATGTTGAATATTGTTTTTGCGATAATTTCGCCTGCGGTTTTCGGGGCGGTTTTTCCCGGGAGCGAAAGCAGCCAAAGAACGGAAATCTCCGCTTTTTCGGCAAAGGAAAAATCAATCCCGCCGGGCTTTGAGGCAAGGTCGATAAAAAGTGCGTCCTTTTTTGCTGCCGACAGCTCCTTTTTGCCGATGACTTCCGTTGGAACGGTATTGAAAACGATGTCTGCATCCCCCAAAATCTCCGAAATATTCGCGGTTTCGACGGGGGATATGCCGAACGCCGAAATTGCGGCAAGGTCACGCGGCTTTCTCGCCGAAACCGTGACATTTGCCCCCAAAGCTTTAAGCCTTAAAGCAAGGGCTTTGCCTATATTTCCGAACCCGACGACAAGGCAGTTCGATTTCCAAAGCGTTTTTTCGGTTTTAAGGATTGCTTCGGCAATAGCTCCCTCGGCTGTCGGAACGGCGTTGAGAATTTTTAAGTCGTCGCGGGCAAAAATGTCGATAAATATGTGTTTTCCGTCCTTGATTTTTTCGGGGATATTCGCTCCGAAAAATATTGTTTTTTCGGGAGACATAAGGATTTTTTCGAGCGGCGTTTCGCTTTTTGAAAAAGGCGTATAGAGGTTTTTTCCGTCTTTCGTGCAAGGCAGCGGAAGCAGGACGAAATCGGCGTTTTCAATGGTTTCTTCTATGGTCTTTTCGGAAATGCCGTCAAATCCGAAAAGCCGTGTTTCAAAGTTCTCGGAAAGTATTTTTTCCGCCGCGGCGGAACGCAAATCACCGCCGAGAACGGCAAATATCTGAGTTCTCAAAAGTATCACTCCGTGAGTCTTTATAACACAGTATATGCTTTTCGTCTTGACTTTGCCCGAAAATAATGGTATCATTACAGGAGAACAAAAAACGGAGAATAAAATGGCAAAATTACGATATTACGCCGTGCGAAACGGCAGAAAAACGGGAATATTCAAGCATTGGGAAGAATGTAAAGATCAGGTCGTCGGCTTCAAGGACGCCGAATATAAAAGCTTCGACAATATGAAAGACGCCGAAGAATATCTTTCCCAGACTTTTACCGAAAAAGAAAGACCCGCGAAAAAACGCAGGTCGAAAGCGGAAAAAATCGCGGATTACAACACCGTTGCGGAAAATCTTTCAAACGAAATTCCGCAGGGGCAGATGATTGCGTATATCGACGGCAGCTATGACGCCGAACGCCGCAGATATTCCTACGGCTGTATCCTTATAAAAAGCGGAAACGTCACGACTCACCGTGCGTGGGGAATGAGGCCGGAAGCCGCCGAGGCAAGAAACGTTGCAGGGGAATTGCAGGCGGCGATGTTCGCCGTCAAAACGACCGCAGCGGACGGAATTAAGGATATCACGATTTATCACGATTATTACGGAATTTCCAAGTGGTATGAGCATAAATGGCAGGCGAACAGCTTCTGTGCAAGGCATTACCTCAAATTTATGGATAAATACCGCCCTTATATGGATATAAAATTCGTAAAGGTCGAGGGCCACAGCGGCGTTCCCTTGAACGAATACGCCGATTTGCTCGCCAAAGAGGCACTTGCCGAAGAATAGAGAAATGTCGCCGGGTCGGTCGAAAAAACCGTTTCGGCGGCTTTTTTCTGTTCTTTTTTCGGCGGCAGAATCGCGTTTTCACACATTATCGAGTAAAGAAACATCTTTGTTTTTCCTTTCTTTAATAAGACTGCGAAGTTTTTTCATCGCGTCCCGAAGACCGCCGACTTCGTTTATGACGCCCTCTTTAACGGCTTCCGCTCCGTCAAGAAGCGTTCCGACATCGGTCACCATGCCGCCCGTTGCTGTCATAAGCTCTCTGAAACGGTCGGCTGAAATTCCGGAGTTTTCCGAAACGAAATTTATAATCCTGTCCTGCATTTTGTCGAAATAAGAAAAGGTCTGCGGAACGCCGACGATAAGCCCGTTCATTCTCACGGGGTGGACGGTCATGGTTGCCGTCGGGGCGATAAAGGAATAGTCGGCGGAAACCGCAAGCGGCACGCCTATCGAATGGCCGCCGCCGAGAACGAGGGAAACGGTCGGGGTTTCCATGCCGGCAATCATTTCCGCTATTGCAAGCCCCGCTTCGACGTCGCCGCCTACGGTGTTCAAGAGAATAAGCAGCCCTTTGACTTTTTCCGACTCTTCGATTGCGACAAGAGCGGGGAGAACATGCTCATATTTCGTGGTTTTCGTTTCCGCAGGCAGGATATAATGCCCCTCGACCTGCCCGATTACGGTAAGGCAGTGAATCGGCATTTCCTCCGTCGGAAGCCCGCTTTCTTTTACATTTTCTTCGGACATAAAATCTCTCCTTTTTTCGTATTTTGCCCGAAAACGCGGAAAATAAACGGGTGCGGCGGCTTGATTTTTCGCAGAAATTTATATATAATGTTGTCGGAAAGATAAACGGAGGGAAATATGAAACATAAAGTAAAAATAACGGTTATTGACAAAAAATTATATCCCGAATTGCAGACGAAGTTTTGTTCCGACCCGAATTCGGGGGATTGCCCGTGTTACAATATCGGCGACGAATTCGTTTTTTTGCGTGACGGTGACAAGGACGACTTCTGGCATATGGGCTTAAACACCCTTGTGAAAACAAACGGCGACGCAAACACCGTTGCCGGCGGTCCGAAAATCCCGTTTTGCTCCGAAGCGTGGGACGCGATTTCACGCTATATCTATACCGGGCTTCAGGGCGGATCGATAATGCAGGGCTGGATGAAAGAAGAAAACACGATGATTGCCTGCTGCTCCGACGGCACCCGACCCGTTATTTTCAAAATAGAACGCATCGATTACGAATAAAAAAAGAGCGGTAAAACATGGTTTTTGCCGCTCCTTTTCTTCGAGAAAAACGGGGGAAACGGACAGTTGCTTGCTTTTCGCGGAAAATAATGTATAATATTTTCGAGGAGTTGATTTCATGGAAACAAGAGAAGTATTATTCAATCTGAGAACGCAGAAGGGTCTTTCGCAGGAAGAGCTTGCCGAAAAAATATTCGTCACGCGACAGGCGGTCTCGCGTTGGGAAAACGGAGAGACTGTGCCGAATACCGACACTCTGAAACTGCTGTCGAAATTTTTCGATGTTTCGATAAACACCCTTTTGGGTTCTCCGCAAAAACTTATCTGTCAATGCTGCGGAATGCCGCTTGACGACAGCATTATAAGCAAGGAAAAAGACGGTTTTCTCAACGAAGACTATTGCAAATGGTGCTACGCCGACGGCGAATATATGTACAGTAATATGGACGACCTTGTCGATGTCTGCGTTAAAAATATGTCGGACGGCGAACATTCCGAAGAGGAAATAAGGGCGTATCTTTATTCGACCCTGCCGAAACTCGACTATTGGAAAAGATATAACGAACTCGGCGGAAACAAGGCGTTCGACGAATTCAAGGAAAAACTTATCGGCGAAATAAACGCCCTGAATGTCGAGGGTATGCCGAAAGTCGAAAAACTGAACGCACTTGTCGGAAAGTATATCAATCTCGATTACAGGCTTCCGAACGGAAACATCGTCAAATTTTTGGACGACGGCACGACCTATCTCGGCAATCAGCTTGAATGTGAATTCGGCGGAGACAGATGTTTCGGGATTGCCGCAAATGCGGATTTTATTTTGATATGTACTTACGGCGAAGACTGCAAAGACCCCGAACTTGTGATTTATAAGAAAAGATAAAACAATGCACCCGCTGAAAAACGGGTGCATTACTTTAACCTTGTTTTTCATGAAATTCCGCGTCTGCCGCGGTTATTTTGTTTTTTTCTTAAAGGCGTTCGTTATTGCGACGACTGCGGGGAAGATTACCGCCGCAACGACCCAAATAACAACGCTCCGGTTCCAATTAGCCGATAACAGGCTGTATCCCAAGTAAATTGCGGTTGCGGTAAGCCAATATGCGGTATATACGGCGTCGGCAACAGACGACTTTTGATTTTCGTGCAAAAGTCTTTCGAAGCTTGCCCATACAATCCCCGTTTTTATAAAGCAAACAACGCCGACACCCGCAATCAGAAACGAAAGGGAAAGCATAAACACTGGAAACGCGGTGCCGTCAAAAGTCATTGCGATAAAAAGCGGAATTGCGGCGATAATACATAAACACGCACCCGCAATATTATATTTTGTGTTCAGGTTTTTATATTGCGTCCTGCGTTCTTTGACCATTCCGTCAACGCCGTATGCGGTTTCAAATTTTTCTTTTTCAAGATAGGCAAAAGGTGCGGTTTTGCCTCCGCTCGATATAAACATCATGACGGCTGCCGACACGATAATAATGAGAACCGATAGTCCTATTCCGACGGCAATATTTTCGTTCAAAGCTTCTGCCGTGCTTTCGCTTATCGCGGCCAAAATCAAAAGCGTTATCGGGGAGATGATACACAAAAAAACGGCATATGCTATGGTTTTGGCTGTTTTTGCTTTTACGGAAAGAAAAGCGTTCGCTTCTTCCATTGAAACACGCCTTAATGACGGCGTATCTTCGGACGGACCGCAATTTCCGACCTCTTCGATTTCGTCTTTCAGCAGATAATCGGTGCTTACGCCGAACAGCTCGGAAAGGCGTATCAATTTGTCAAGGTCGGGAACCGACTGTGCTCCCTCCCATTTTGAAACGGACTGCCTTGTTACATCCATCTGTTCTGCAAGTTCCTCCTGCGACCACCCCGCTTTTTTCCGAAGTAAAATAAGTTTGTCGGCAAAAATCATAATATTCAGGCATAGAAAATTCGGGTCTTCTCTGCCTATCCTCCTTTTGTTGTGTTTTTCTATATTTTATCATTTTTCAAAGTTGCCGACAACCACTTGACGCCTGTCAATCTGTCAACCGTTCGTTGCTTTTGGGGGAAAAGGCGGCAGAGTTTATTCTCTGCCGCAATATTCGTCTTATTGGTCTGTGCAAATGACAAGTTCGCCGCCGTTCTGCTCAATTACATTTTCCGCGTCGGGTGTCATTTTTGTCGGGTGCATAGGCGTGCTTTTCGGTATATGACATCATACGGTTATACAACACAAGATAGAAAAGCACTGCGGAAAGTTCGCCGACAGCTCCCAAAAGATAAAAGTCATTGCCTTGCAGCTTCAATGCCGTCCATATTATAAGCCCAATCCACGCCGCAACGCACAAAGCGATAACCGCAATATGTTCACGCAGCCATTTTTTCTTAAAAAACGATATTTTTTCTTTCAGAGTAAAGGTGCTGTTTTCAAGGGCTGCAACAAGGTTATTGTCCGCGGCTTTTTTGAAGTTTTCCTCCAAAAGCCGTTCTCCGCTTATAATTTCGTTTATGCTCACATCAAATTCTTTGGAAAGAAGCAAAAGCATTTCAATGTCGGGCATATAGTTGCCGTTTTCCCAGCGGGAAACGGTTTTGTTCGTCACGCCGAGTTTTTCTCCGAGTTTTTCCTGCGTCATGCCTTTCTCTTTTCGCAGGGCGGCTATGAATTTTCCTGTTTTCATCTGATCCATTTTATATACCTCCGAGAAAAGTATAGCAGATTTTTGGCGGAATGTCTTCCCCGCAAACAGCGAATCAGCCTAAAACGACGCTTTTTT
>CAKSPP010000024.1 GCA_934481505.1 uncultured Eubacteriales bacterium | reverse complement strand
AATGCTGTCGCATATCCGGTGTTTTTAACGAATTATTGTGCCGAAAGGCGAAGTTTTGAAGCATTACTTCCTTATTAGTCCTCAGCCTATGCGGCTCTCTTTTGCGAAAACGGTTAAATTATATTTTTTTGATGTTTTTTATCGATATCCAGGTGTTTATTCCGTCGGAAATTTTGCCTGTCTTTTTGTCGGCTTTCTTTCCGAGAAGAACACATTCTTCGCCGCCCTTATAGACTTTCGAGCCGCGGTAGGAAACCTGCGAAACGATGTGATAATAATCGGTTTTTACCCATGTCGGAATTTTTATCCCGTTCGGAAAATACCTTTCCGCCGACTTTGATATTTCGACTTTGTCGCCTGCCGCAATTGTCGGGTTTACGGGCTTTTCTTCGGGCTTTTTGTCTCCCGTTTTGATAGCGGAAGCGTTTACCCAGCCGTAAACGCCCGATGTGAAAACGCCGTTTGCGTCGACTGCACGCAAGTGATACGGGTGAGCGTTGCCTTTGGCGACTGCCGTAATTTTGGCGTTGCCCGCAGCAGCTTTGCCTGCCGCTGTTTTGGCGTCGGACGAAATAAAGACTTCTCCTCCGAGAAAAGCGACGATATTTCCGAGTTCCGGGGCTTTTGACGGCTCGACGGGCTTTCCTGGTGTCGGTTTTTCTTCGGGCGATTTTATCTGTTTATAAAAATCTTTAATTCTGCCCGTAAATTCGTCCCACACCGGAAGCAAAACGACGGGACAGTATTTTTTCGGATAAAAATAGTTGTGAGTATAAATATCCGTTTCGGGGGAAAGCCCGTGTTTTGCCAAAAGATATGCGGTAAGGAGAGCCGCTGTCTTTTCGGTTTTTTCGTTTCTCTTCGACTGAATTATCTCAATCGCTATCGTGTCGACATTTCCGCCAATCGTCTTTCCGTTGATGTGGGCGGCTTTCCGCGAACTGCCGTCCGCCGCGTGCCAGCCTCTTTCGCTGTCCGAAAGGATCTGCCAGATATCGTTTTCCCAAACATAATAATGAACCACGACGCCGTTCATGTTTCCGTTCGGATAGGTCGCCCTTGCGTATTGCTCGGCGGCATTGGTGCCTTTCGCGACGGTGATATCGTTTGTGTTGTGAATCGTTATCCCACGCGGCTTTCCGCTGCCGTCGTCAAGCTTTTTATTGGGCTTTACAAGGTCTCCCTTTTTTATATATGAAGCGATGTCCTTATCGGCCCTCGCTCCGTCGGGAATGATTTTGACATTGACTTTTCTTTCTTCGGCACCCGCTTTTATCGTATAGGTGCTGTCGGGAATAAGAAATGCCATAAAATTCCTCCTTTCTTTCCCCTCTACGGAAAAGGGGACTGTATTATAATATGACGGAAAAACAACTCCTGACTGAACTTTCGGAAACTATAAACCAAAAAATTTTTCGGGCATAAAATAAATCGGGGGTGTAATAATGACTTTTGTCGGAATGAAAGAGGGCGTTTCGGGCCCTCTTGTCGGATATTTACAAAGCGTTCTCGCAAAAACAGGCTTTAATCCGGGGAAAACCGACTGCGTTTTCGGGCGGCGGACAAAAGACGCGGTTATGCGTTTTCAGCAAAAAGCGGAAATTTTCGCCGACGGGCAGATAGACAGGGAAACTTTTCTTTTTCTTCTGCCGTATCTTCGGGGGTGGTTTGAATATACGCCCGAAGAAAACGAAGATCTTTCGGCGGTTGCGGCAAAATTTTCTTCGCCTATGGCACTGCTTAACGCCGCAAATCCCGAAAAAACAGAAAAACTCACAGTTCCTGTTTTTTATAATACGGTGCCTGTCGATGTGCCTTACTGCCATGAAATTCTTGAATTCAACCTGCAAAATCTCGTGAAAAGGTTTCCGTTTGCTTCACTTTTTTCGATAGGAAAAAGCGTTCTCGGAAAAGAACTTTATGTTCTTAAAATCGGGGACGGGAAAAAGGAGATTTTCTATAACGGGGCTCACCACGCAAACGAATGGATAACCTCTCTTCTGCTTGCCCGCTTTGCCGAACAGGTCTGTGCGGCTTACTCTTCGGGGGCGTTTCTTGCGGGCGAAAACATAAGAAAAGCGGTTGAAAATTCGACTTTATACATACTTCCCTGCGTAAATCCCGACGGCGTTGACCTTGTGACCGGAGCTTTCCCGCCTGCTTCCGCAGTCTTTAAGGACGCAAAAACGATGAGCGACGGCGACGACTTCCCGAAAGACTGGAAAGCGAATATCGTCGGGGTAGATCTCAACTTAAACTACCCTGCCGGCTGGGAAGAGGCAAGGGACTATAAATTTTCGCTCGGATATACCGATCCGCGTGCGTTCGGATATGTCGGCAGATATCCGCTTTCGGAGCCCGAAAGCCGTGCGGTTGCCGCCTTTACCGAAAAACATTCCTTTTCGCTCGTTCTCGCTCTTCATTCGCAGGGCGGCGAAATTTTCCCCGAATATAAGGGTTTGTCGCCCGAAAACACGGTGGAAATCGCCGAGGAATTTTCCCGCATTTCGGGTTATGAGGCGAAAAAAACGCCCGACGAAATGGGCAACGCCGGGTACAAGGACTGGTTTATTTCGAAATTTTCAAAGCCTGGGTTTACGGTCGAGGTCGGCAGCGGGAAAAATCCGCTTCCGCTTTCGCAGTTTCCCGAAATTTACAGGGATGTTGTCGGAATCCTCGCCGCAGCTCCTCGGCTCGCGTAGGCAAAACCGATAAGAGTTTGTTTCTGCTCTTCTGACTGCGGGCGTATCGGTATAAAATCCGAGAAAAAGGAGGAAGGCATTCCTTTATTTTGAGTAGTTACGGGAGAATCGGCAGGATTTTTTTGCCCGTCTTTTCGGCATATCGGACGGTCAGTTCCGTCCCTCCCGAGCTGCCGTCCCAAACGGCTATCACAATATCGGAATTGTCGACCATATATCGGTTTCTTTTCTGCATGCAGCCGTTCGTGTATTTTTTCTGCAAAACGGTTGAAATATCGCACATTTCCGCGATTTTGTAATACCGTGTTCTGTCGCTTGTTTTCCAGAATGCGGGCTGGTCTTCGCAGGGAATGGCTGCTTCGAGAATTATTTCGGGGAACTCTTCTTTAAGCAGCAGAACCGCCTCGGCGGCAAAGGTGTCGACGCCCAGGGCAAGCCCCGAAATAAACTTCGTAACGCCTTCGTTTTCTATAAGTTCCCTTGCTTTTGCGTAAAGAGTGTTTTTGAGTTTTACGCACCTTTCGTCGGTTTCGTCGGAGCCGAACGGCAGCTTTCGTGGGCGGTGTCCCGTAAAACAGCAGGTTTTTTCCATAATATCTTCCTTCTTTCGTGGGATATCCATTCTATCACACGGGCAAAGAAAAATATGTCGAAAATTGTCGACGGCGAGCGGGGTAGGGGTAATCTCTGAACTTTTATCTGTTTTGACGGGGAATTTCCGTTCTTCCGTTCGTTAAAACCGTGTAAATATACTGACGGGGAAAATTTTGTGTCTGTCGTGGCGGTTTTTCTCCGATTTTAAGAGCCCTGCCGTGAAATAAAAAACAGAATTGTGAAACTTTTCGGAAATCGGTTGACAACGGGGAGAAAAGTGCTATAATGAAATCGGTTAGTTAACGCTAACCGGTTTTTAAGGGGATAGGTTAGCAAACGCTAACTGCGGTTTGCGGTGCGGCGGAGGCATCCGACACGGGGAACCGTGGGGAAAACGGACAAGCCGTAAGTGAGAAACCGTGAGAAACAGTGCGAAAAAGTCGTGAACTAACGGGAATAGACAAGCCTCGACAAAGCCGTGAAAAACGGGAAAGAGCAATCCGCAAGTGAGAACCCGTGAGAAATAGTTGCGAAGAAGCCGTGGGTAGAACCGCGAAAAATAGCGACGGGTAATCCGTGAGTTAAGCCGTGAAAAACGGTGGCGGACAAATCGCGAGGTATACCGTGAGAAACAAGGGCGGGCAAGTCGCAAGGGTCAGACCGTAAAAAACGGTGAAGTCGTGAGAGGAAAATTTTGCAGCGATCGCCGTAAATCTTCGTTTTGTTCGGGCGGATATTCAAACACCTATGAAGATCCGGCGGGAGAAAAGTCCCAAGCGAACGGCGGTGAAAAGTTCCGAACAGACGGCGAAAGAAAAATCCCGGATATACGGCGGCGAAAATCCCGAAACGAGAGGGTTGGGACGATAAAAAACCGAGAGCTCCCGTTTATCGGCTATTTCAAAAACCATGTAAATTTGTAAATATTTAATTCCGACAGGAGGATTATTATGGCAATAGTTGAATTCAAAGGCGTATCGCGTGTTTACGAAAGCGGCGACCACACCCAAAAGGCACTCGACAATGTCGATATGTCTCTCGACGAGGGTAAATTCGTCGTTATTTTGGGACCGTCGGGTGCAGGAAAAAGCACTCTTCTCAATCTTCTCGGAGGTCTTGACAGCCCGACCGACGGAAAAATCTATGTAATGGGAAAGGATATTTCGAAACTTTCGAACGACGAACTTGCCGAATACCGTGCAAGCACCGTCGGCTTTGTTTTCCAGTTCTATAACCTTGTTCCGACCCTTACCGTCCACGAAAACGTTTCTCTCGTAAAGGAAATTGCTCCCGACGCGTTTTCCGCAACGAAAATGCTCGAAGAAGTCGGACTTTCCGACCACTTGAAGAACTTCCCCGCGGAGCTTTCCGGCGGCGAACAGCAGCGTGTTTCTATCGCCCGTGCTCTTGCGAAAAATCCGAAAATTCTTCTCTGCGACGAGCCGACCGGAGCTCTCGACTCCGAAACGGGCGTTCTCGTTCTCAAACTTCTTCTCAAAATGGCGAGAGACTATAAAAAAACGATAGTAATAGTCACGCACAACCAGAATATCGCCAAAATGGCGGATGTCGTTATCCGCGTCAAAAACGGAAAGATAGTTTCAAAAGAAGAACAGCCGTCGCCTGCTTCTGCCGATGAAATAGAATGGTAAAGAGGTGACTTCGGTGTTATTCAAAAAACTGTGGAGAACCATGGGGCTTTATAAAGCTCAGTTCATCTCAATGATAATCATGACGGCTCTCGGAATCGGCGTTTTCGTCGGTTTCAATATGGAATGGGTGAGCCTTGATACAAACACGACCGATTTCTTTAAGGAAACGGGTTTTGCGGATTTCCGCATCGTTTCGGAAAACGGCTTTACCGAAGAAGATAAAGACAGGATAGCCGAAATTCCGGGCGTTGACGCAGCCGCACTTTTCGTTTCGGTAAACGCCGAAGTCAAGGGGCAGGAGGGCGACAGCGTCGCTCTTACCGTAACCTGCGATGAAAACGTTTCGGGAATGTACCTCGAAGAGGGCGAAAAATATGACCCCGAAAGCACCGACGGCGTTTGGCTTTCGAAAAAATACGCCGACGCAAACGGGATAAAACTCGGCGACGAAATCTCCTTTACATATAAAAATCTCGAAATAAAAGGCAAGGTCAAGGGGCTTGTCCGTTCGGGCGAATATCTTATCTGCACAAGGGACGAAACGCAGATTATGCCCGACTACAATACCTACGGTTTTGCGTACGTTTCCCCGAAACTTTACGAAAAGACGCTCGGTTTCGCGTACTATCCGCAGATAAACGCGATTTCGTCCCTTCCGACGAAAGATTTCACCGCCGCGGCGGACGAAAAACTCGGAAACACGGTGCTCATTCTCGATAAAGATATGAATATATCCTATTCCGGCTCTTCCGGTGAAAAAGAAGAAGGGCAGACCATGGGTTCCGTCCTTCCCGTGCTTTTCCTGCTTATAGCGGTGCTTACAATGGTTTCGACAATGCACCGTCTCGCAGCAAAGGAAAAAACACAGATAGGAACCCTCAAAGCTCTCGGCTTTAAGGATAAGAGAATTCTCCGCCACTACACCTCCTATGCGTTTATGATAGGAATTATCGGAGAGGCGGCAGGTCTTCTGCTCGGCTACGGAATTGCATGGATGATAATGACCCCGTCGGGAATGATGGGAACATATCTCGATATGCCGAACTGGAACCTCATAGTTCCGTGGTTTGTATGGTTGATTCTTGCTTTGCTCCTTGTTCTTATGACATTTATCGGTTTCTTGTCGGTAAAACAGATGCTCCGCGGAACCGCCGCAGACGCTCTCCGACCCTACACCCCGAAAAAGGTAAAGCCGCTGCTTATAGAAAAAACGAAATTCTTCCACAAGCTTTCTTTCGGAACAAGATGGAATCTGCGTGACATAATGCGGCATAAATCGCGTACCGCAATGAGCCTTATAGGAACCGCAGGCTGTATTCTTCTTATCGTCGGCTCTTTCGGAATGAAAGACACAATGAATTCGTTCCTTGACCTTTATTATGACGGTGCGACAAACTACACGACGAGAATTTATCTTTCGGAGGACGCCGCAAAAGAAGACCGCGACGCGATTATCGAAAAATACGACGGCGATTACAGCTCGGCCGTAAGCGTTCAGATAGGCGACAAGGCGGTTGCTCTCGATATCTACGGAATTACCCACGATATGGTTCGTGTTCCCGACGAAAACAACGACTTTGTCACCCTGCCCGACGACGGAGCTTATGTCTGCGTTAGAATTTCCGAAAAATTCGGACTGAAAGCCGGAGATACCGTCACGGTAAGTCCTTACGGCACCGACGATAAATATACCCTGAAAGTCGCAGGCGTTTGCCGCGGCGTTACGGAAAGCATCGTAATGTCCGAAAAATACGCCGAAAAACTCGGAATTTCATATACCGTCGATTCGGTTTACACAAACACCGAAAAGGACGGAATAGAAACTTCCTCCGCGATAAAGAGCCTGCAATCAAAACAGCAGATAGTCGATTCTTTCGATTCGTTTTTGTGGATGATGGATCTGATGGTATATATTCTCGTCTTCGGAGCGATGCTCCTCGGAGTCGTCGTTCTCTATAACCTCGGCGTTATGAGCTATTCGGAGCGTTACCGCGAAATGGCAACTTTGAAAGTCGTCGGTTTCAAGGACGGAAAAATCGGCAGACTTCTTATAGGTCAGAACCTCTGGGTAAGCTTTATCGGCGTTATTATCGGAATTCCTGCCGGAATCGGAGTCCTTGATTATCTTCTCCATGAACTTGCCGGCGAATATGAAATGAAGATGAGTGTGTCTCCGCTTTCGATAATCTTGGGCGTCGTTCTCACTCTCGGAGTTTCGGTTATCGTAAGTCTCATGGTTGCAAGGAAAAACAAGAAGATAGATATGGTCGAAGCACTCAAAGGTGCCGAATAATAAGTTTTTTCCTCCCTTATATATACCTTTCTGAAAAAGTCGCAGAACCTCGGTCCTGCGGCTTTTTGCGGCTCTTATGCTTTTCTTCTATCCTTACATTTTTGTAACTTTCTTCCTGTCTATTGCATTTTCTTGCCGTATGGTGTATAATAGACAGTGTACGGATAAAAAATGTGCCGAACGGCACCGCCATGAAAGGAATTTTATGACTGAAAATAAAGATTTTCCCGAGCAGGAAAAAGAAACCGTAACCGAGAACGCGGCAGAGAAAGAAACCGCCGCCGAAAGCGTTCCCGAAGAAACGCCGAAATTGTTCAAGGGTAAAAAAGAGTTCTCCGAAAAGAAAACGAAATTTATAAAAGACTTCCTTAAATATTCGTCTATTGTCGGACTTATCGCAACCGTCGTCCTTATTATATGGGGCGTAAAAGCCGGAATTTTCACCGATCAGCAGGTGCTTGCCGATTTCCTTGCGAAATGCGGTATCTGGGCACCTCTCGTCTTCACTTTTATTCAGGCTGTCCAGGTCGTAATCCCGATAATTCCGGGGTCGATAGGCTGCGTTGCCGCCGTCCTTATTTTCGGCGACGTAATGGGGTTTGTCTATAACTATGTCGGAATAATCGCAGGTTCCGTCGTCGCGTTTTTGCTGTCGAAAAAATACGGCTATCCGCTGGTTCGTGCGATTGCTTCGAAAAGGGACTGGGACAAATATATCAAGTTCCTCGACAACCCGAAAAAATTCGACAGGATTTTCATAATCACCTCCGCCGTTCCTTTTACTCCGGCGGATTTCCTGTGTTACCTTGCCGGACTTTCAAGCATGAGTTTTCTCAAATATTTTATAATAATCTGCCTTGCAAAGCCCGCGACTATCCTTATTTATACTTACAGTCTTGATTTTATCATTCAGTTTGTCATAAGACTCTTTACCTGAGGAGAAAAACAAAATGAAGGTTCTTCTGCATACGAGCCACCAGAGCTGGGTGGAGGGAAGCGGCGTCGGCAGAGCTATCTACCACCAGAAAAAGGCTCTCGAAAAAAACGGAATAGAATATACATTAAATCCGAAAGACGACTACGACGTCTGCCATATAAACACGATTTTCCTTACTTCTTTTATAATGAGTCTGCGTGCAAAAGCGAGGGGTAAAAAAGTCGTTTATCACGCCCATTCCACAAAAGAGGATTTCTGCCGTTCCTTTATCGGTTCAAATCTTCTGGCACCCCTTTTCAAATTCTGGATTTCCCGCTGCTATAACCGCGGAAATATAATTTTAACGCCGACCGAATATTCGAAATCGCTGCTTGAAAAATATCACCTCAAAAGAGAAATTTATTCCGTTTCGAACGGAATTGACCTCGATTATTTCAAACGCGACGAAGAGGCGGGCAGGCGTTTCAGAGAAAAATACGGCATTAAAGACGGCGAAAAGGTCATAATTTCGGCAGGTCTTTACATAGAGCGAAAGGGAATAACCGATTTCGTCGAACTTGCGAAAAGACTTCCGCAGTATAAATTTATCTGGTTCGGCTACACTAATCTGCGTGCCGTTCCGAAAAAAATAAGGGAAGCCGTTAGAACGAAACTCCCGAACCTCTTTTTCCCCGGATATATTTCCCGCGACGAAATGAAAGAGGCTTACAGCGGAGCCGACCTGTTCTTATTTATGAGCCACGAAGAAACGGAGGGTATCGTCCTTCTCGAAAGTTTCGCTATGAAAACCCCGGTTCTCATAAGGGATATCCCGATTTACGAAAAATGGCTCACCGAAGGCAAAAACGTCTATAAGGCGAAAACCAACGACGAATTCGAAGAGAAAATTTCGGCAATCCTCGAAGGAAAAGCCGAAGACTTAACCGAAACGGCGTATCTCGAAGCGGAAGCCCGTTCGATAGAAAATGTCGGAAAACGGCTTGTTTCCTGCTATGAATATGTCCTCGGAAAAGGTCCCGCACCCAAAACCGAGGCGGAGACCGTTGCCGATTTTGTTAAATAAATTTCGTTATTTGTTTGATAAAATGCCATTGCATAATTTGTAATGTTGCTATACAATATAAATTGTAAGAATATGCTATTGCATATAAAGTTTAGGAGGAATTCAAAATGGCAGTAAAAGTAGCTATTAACGGCTTCGGCCGTATCGGACGTCTCGCATTCCGTCAGATGTTCGGAGCAGAGGGATATGAAGTTGTTGCAATCAACGACCTTACCAAACCCTCCATGCTTGCAAATCTTCTCAAATACGACACCGCTCAGGGCGGCTATTGCGGCAAAATAGGCGAAAACCTTCACACCGTATCCGCTGACGACGAAGCGAACACCATAACCGTAGACGGCAAGACCCTTAAAATCTATGCCGAAAAAGACGCTGTAAATTGCCCCTGGGGTGCTCTCGGCGTTGACGTTGTTCTCGAATGCACAGGTTTCTACTGCTCCAAAGAGAAATCTATGGCTCATATCAATGCAGGTGCTAAGAAAGTTGTTATCTCCGCTCCGGCAGGAAACGACCTCAAAACAATCGTTTTCTCCGTTAACGAGAAGACTCTTACCGCAGACGATCAGATAATCTCCGCTGCATCCTGCACCACCAACTGCCTTGCACCTATGGCAAAGGCTCTTAACGATTACGCTCCCATTCAGAGCGGTATCATGTCCACCATTCACGCTTACACCGGCGACCAGATGATCCTTGACGGTCCTCACAGAAAAGGCGATATGAGAAGAGCAAGAGCAGGTGCCGCTAACATCGTTCCGAACTCCACCGGAGCTGCAAAGGCAATCGGTCTTGTTATCCCCGAACTCAACGGAAAACTCATCGGCTCCGCTCAGCGTGTTCCCGTTCCTACCGGTTCCACCACCATCCTTACCGCAGTTGTTAAGGGTGCAGACGTAACCAAGGAAGGCATCAACGCAGCTATGAAAGCCGCTGCTTCCGCTTCTTTCGGATACAATGAAGATCCCATCGTTTCTTCCGATGTTATCGGTATGAGATACGGTTCGCTCTTCGATGCTACCCAGACCATGGTTTCCAAGATCGCAGACGACCTCTATGAGGTACAGGTTGTTTCTTGGTACGACAACGAAAACTCCTACACCAGCCAAATGGTCAGAACCATCAAATACTTCGCTGAACTTAACTAATCGGTTCAACAAGGAAAAAATAAGCCGGGAAGCCAAGCTTCCCGGTTTTTTGTTATATATGGAAAGAGCCGCAGTCGAACTATCGGTTTTGCCTTATATTCCATTCGGAAACTTAAAAAACGGCGATGTTAAAACGCATTGCTTGCGGCAACGGGCGTTTCGGAGTATAATACGGTCGAAAGTGAGGGATTTCGATGCTTAACGAAAATATTAAAACAATCAGAAAATCAAAAGGACTTTCGCAGGAGGAACTTGCCGTCAGACTGAATGTCGTGCGGCAGACCGTCTCAAAATGGGAGCAGGGACTCTCGGTTCCCGACGCCGATATGCTTATTTCTATATCGGAAGTGCTCGATACTCCGGTGAGTGTTCTGCTCGGAGAAAATGTCGCCGAAAAGGAAGCCGACGAATTAAAAACGGTTTCCGAAAAATTGGAAGTGATAAATTTACAGCTCGCACGCAATAAAGCCGCTCGGCGAAAGGTTTTTCATTGGCTGTTTATCGCACTGTTTTCGCTTACGGTTGCGGGCTTTGCGGTTCTGTTCTTTCTCGGCAGCCCCTATCTTAATTGGAACTTCGGCGATCCCGAAACCGCCGTCCTCGGAACGGCGTTCCATGTTTTTGAGTGGCTGTTTGTGAGAGTCGCCCCGTTTGTCCTTGTCGGCTCTCTTGTCGGTGCGGTTCTGACAAGGATAAAAAAGTAGCCAAACAACGATTTCGCGGCAAAATTTCCTGCGGCGGAGACCGTGTTTCTCGTATCTGTCTTGCGGCAAAATTTCCTGTTGCGGTGACGACTGCGTTTTCCGTGTGTCAAAATTGCCCGATAATAATGAAAAGCCCTGCATATCGTGCAGGGCTGTATTTGTCTGTGCCGTCGGGCGGTGTATGTCTGTCGGATGGGTACGGTTTTTGCCGTAAAAGTCCGAGGACAGAGGGGTGTCTGTTTTTTTATTTGTTATTGAGAGAACTTCTCTGTCTGCTTTTTGTCATCGTCATTCTTTTCACGGTCGACTTGTAAGCCGGGTTCTGTACGTCCGCAGACGCCGCGATCATCTATCTGTGACTGCCGTTGCCGACAGCCTCTCAGCTACCTCGGAGGATTCTGACGGACAGCCGAGAGTTTCCTCTCTCCTCACTGCGGTATTGCTCCCGATAGGGTTTACACTGACGGGCCTCGTCTCCGAAGCCCCGGTGGGCTCTTACCCCGCCTTTTCACCTTTGCATTTCTGCCGTTCTTTTCTGTTGCACTTTCCCTGAAGTTGCCTTCGGCGGACGTTATCCGCTATCGTTGTCCGTTGGAGCCCGGACTTTCCTCAGGCAGCACCTTTCGGTGGTT
>CAKSPP010000023.1 GCA_934481505.1 uncultured Eubacteriales bacterium | reverse complement strand
AATAAGGCCCATGATACAGACTCCGTCCAAATAATATTTTGCTTTTTACTGTTCCGGAACGATGCCGGAAAACTACCGTTTTTCCTGCTCATAGCCGGTCGAATAGGGATTTTTGTTTTCCTTCGGCGGGTCGGGTGTGCTGCCGCACCGTGACGCCCATCCGATCACGCTCATCCAAATGAGCATCCAGAGAAGCCATGCACCGAATGCGGAGAGCGCCCACCAAAGCGACCAGCCGAGGGCAAAATGCAAAACGAGCAAAACGGCGGCGGGGATCAGCCCCTCCCAATTCAGAATCATATTGATAAGAAGGCAGAGAAAGAAACTGCCGCTTCGCTTCGTTTTTCGCATATCGCCGTTCCTCTTTTCCTTACCCTGCGCCGAGCACGCTCCAGGTGTCACTGAGCGCATCGTAGGTGTAGATGAGATTATCGCACACGCCGTAGAGGTGTTCCCGGACAAATTGGCCGTCGTCATGCTCCGTGCCGAGGGCAAAGATCCAGCAGGAGCGCCCGTCGATGATCTGGGTCTGCCCGGTGTATTGCAGGGCCATGCCCAAACCCATGTAGTATTGCACCTCACTTGCTTCCGAGAGAAGCCCGTAGGCGATGATGGCATCGCTATCCGGCGAGTGGTTATCCTCGGCGTATAGGGAGAAATCATAGCAGCCATCTGCCACAAGCCGTCCGTCTACGCCGGAACGAATGGGAAACACGGAGAAGATCGTGTCACCGGTCTTGAACGAAACCACCGCATTGGCGTGGATGTCGCTGACATTGCAGCGCAGCAGGAAGCAGTCCATGCCGCTGCCCTCATAGAGGGCATTATCCGTCTGCACATCATATTCGCCGCTGTCATTGATCGCCGCACGGTAAACAGAGGCACAGCACTCTTTTTCGGCAGTTACCACGGCATATAGCTCTGTGCCGCCCGCATCCACAAAGGGAGCATCTGCAAGAAAATCGTATTTCTCCGCATACTGGCTGCTCTTCAAAAAGCTGCGCAGGTCGCTTTCTGCGGCATCTTCGGTCACAAAGCCGAGAAAGGCCATGCCGGCCGGGCATGCATTATCACGAATTTCTTTCTGTAAGGAAAGGAACTTCGGATCAGTTTGCTCGGTGATCTCCGATGGCTTATCGGTGCTGCCACCCGGCGGCGTATTTGATGTGCCGCCCGGCGTTGCCGTACAGCCGGAAAGTAAGGTAAGCGCCAGCGACAGCATGAGCGGCCACACCGCTAATTTTTTGAGGTTCATCCTGTCCGCCTCCTATTTGCTGGTTTCATCCGGCCGATCAGCCGCCGAAGGATGCCAGTGCGGCATCGGCACGGGCTTTCAGGTCGGATCGGTCGCCGTAAACGGCGGTGTCCAGAGAATCTATGGCAGCGCCGACCTTGGCTTCCGCCGTATCCTCGCCCTTGGCGGCAGCGCTGACCGCCGAAGCAATATCTTTGATGGCGTTTATCTGCCGCCTGCTGTTGTTCATGGAGTTGCCCAGAGTCTTTTGGATGCCGAAGAGCTTGTTAAAATATTTTTCCACGGACTGGCACTCGGCGGAGCTGGCATAGGGCACACGGAAGTCGGACAGACCGGAGGTGTTGCGGAAAGCATAGTGGATGTAATATTCGGTTTGCTGCTTGCCGTCCACGGTCTTGGTTTCCTTTTTGGTCTCGTAGCACACCAAGTCGTCCAGACGGAACACGCAGGCGTGTTCGCTCTTGCCGAAATTCATGAATTTATAGCGGGTTTCCAGCAGGGCGGCAAGACCCAGGCTGGGCGCTACGATCAAGGGCTGGTAGTGCCGCTCCAGCTTCTCGGCCTTATCCTTTTCTTTCAGCCGGGGGACAAAAAGCTGCTCCCAAATCTTCGTTCCACGCTCTACCTGTGCCACATGGCACTGATACTCCGGCAGGGTGGCGTGAACAAAGTCAAAATACTTTGTCAGTGCCTTTTTGCAGCACTCCTTGCGGCAGAGGTAGTTGCCGTCCGCCAGCTTCTGTGACTGGAACACATTGATGCTTGCTCCGCAGATCGCACAAGTATTTGCCATAATGTTTTCCTCCTTAAATGCGGGTGTTGACACCCGATGCGTATGGTTGACAGTCGTATGAGAAAGGATTATATCCCTTCCGAAAAGCGGTCATACGCTATGATCGCCTTTCGGAAAGGGGCTTTTGCAAGCCTCTTTCATGGCAAACGGGCGGTGGCGGAGGACTCCGTCACCGCCCGTTCTTATGGGTTGCTGCATGAAACCTTATTCGGCTTCGTTCTCTTTTCTTTTTTTGCCCGCAACGCCAAGTGCCGTCAGAATGCTGCCGCTGACAAACAGCGCCGCCATCCAGCCGATGAGGTTGCTTGTATCGCCGGTCTGCGGGGACTTCTGATCGTCGCCGGGCTTAGTGTTATCACCGGGCTTGTTGCCGCCGTCGTGGAGCTTGTCGATAACGGTATTCTCGTTACGCTTTGCGCCGCAGACGGAGCATTCCTCATGCTTCAGTCCGGTTTCAGTCTTGGTAGCCTCTCTGTCGATTTTCCAAGCGAAGGAGTGAGCTGCGATGTCAGCCTTGTCGCCGCACTCGCACTCGTGCCAATGGTTATCTGCGTCAGACTTCCATTCTGTGCCGTAAGCATGGGTGTGACCGCTGCCCGTTGCAGGGATGGTTGCGGTTTCGAGCACCTTATGGCAAACGGTGCATTCCTTATGCTTAGCGCCGTTTGCGGTATCGGTCGCCGCAGTGTCGATGATCCAATCGCTTGCGGTATGAGCTGCCTTATCCTTTACGCTGCCTGTCGGATTGGGGCAAGCGGTATCGGTGCATTCTTTCCAGTGGTTGGTGTCATCGGACTTCCATTCTGTTCCGTAGGTGTGAGTATGACTCGGTGCAGCGTCCTTATAGGTTGCTCTTACCTTGACATTCTCGCCGCCCATCGTGAAGGTAGTGGTTGCGCTGTTTACATCGGCAATGGTAACGCCGCCGTAGATAACTTCCCACTTGTCGAACTGCTTGCCTGCCTCGGCAGGATCGGCAGTGATGGTAACCACAGTGCCTGTTGCTGCCTTGCTGATCTCGCTGCCTGCACCGACAGTTGCTTTACCGTTTGTTACGATAATGTCGTACTCGGAAATATCCTCAAACACGGCGTTGATTTCTACATCGCTGAACGGCATAGTAAAGGAAGCGTTTGTTGCACTTGTAGCATTGGTAATGGTCGTATTGCCGATTACAACCTCCCATTCCTTAAAGATCTTGCCTTCGGGAACGGTAGCGTTTAGCTTAACAACAGTGCCTTCTTTGGCCTTTGTAATCGTGCTGCCACTGAAAGAGGCTGTGCCGCCCGTTACAGTGATGCCAAATTCATAATCGGGATCTTTTTCAAACTCCGCATAGAGCTGTACATTTCCGCCGGGAATAGTGAAGGTGTTGCCGGTTATTGCCACTCTCTTAAATTGATTGTTGACATCATAATATTGCAACTCCAGAGAGCCGGATTTCATCTTATAACCTGCGTATGGCATTACGGTTACGGTAACCGCATCGCCCATCTGTCCTGCAACCTTATCGACGGCGATTATGCCGTTTCCGATTTGACCGCCCTTAACCGTATAGGTGTCTTTTTCCCACTTTGCGTAGTAGTTCTTATCTCCGGTTTCGCCCTGTTCATGACGGAGTACAGGATCGCCTGTGCAAGCACTGTTTGTGTACCAACCGACAAGCTTATAGCCCTCTTTCTTGACATCGGACATTGTGGGCATATCAAAGCCATAGTCAGTTACAGTATAGGTTGATCTGTAATAAATCTCATCGCCCCAAGAAGAGCCGGCCTTTACTCCGCCGTTTAGATTCCAGTTGATGTTATAGGTGTTCTTTGTGGTCTTAACGGTGATTTCGGCATAATTCGTGTTGGTGTTGCTGAAATCACTCGGCATGGTAAAGGTGTATTTGCCGTTGCCAAGATCGTTTAGAGTGATTTGGCCGCGTCCGCCTATTTTGGCGATTTTAACGGAATCAAGCGTATAGCCGTCCTTTACATTGACCTGAACAGTAACGGTTTCGCCGCCTGCAGCCGCAGTCTTATCCAAAGCGACCGTTGCACCCTTATCGGTGCGTCCTGCTGTATTGTCGATGCGAACTTTAATCGGGAACTCAGCGTCAGCGGAAACTTTCCACTTTGCAGTGAATGTCTTATTGCCGCTGTCATAGGTTGTAATCTTGTCATACGGGCCATACCAAAGTCCATTTTCAACTTCGTACCAACCAAGGAAATCATATCCCGATTTTGTAACATTAGTCGGGAGCGTTACTTCGGAGCCCACTTCATATTCGCCTACGCCTGCAGCGCCGTTCCAAGAGCCGCCGTTCAAATCATAGCTGATACTGTAGGTAATCTTTTTGAATACAGGCTTAACAGTAGCACCTGCATTCGGCATTGTGAACTTAATGGTTTCAATCGTAGTGCTTCCCTCAGTGAGAGTAATATTGGAAGAAAGCTCCCAATGGTCGAACACATAGTTTTTCAAAGGAACAGGGTTTATTGTAACCTCAGAGCCTGCTTCCACTATGGCTGTTGCAGTGTGCTGAATCGAGCCGATTTCGGCACGCGCATATCCGCCGTTTTGAGAGATTCTTTCGCCATAGTCAAGCACCAAGTAGTTTTTTCTGCTAATGACAACCTTTTGGATTTCTACAGGGCCTTCGCCGGCTTGAATTGGCGGATTTTCTTCATAATCAAAATCCGGCATAACGAAATTATAACCGTCTTTATACGAGCTTGTAATATACGCTTCACAGTTGTCGCCGAGCAGCTTCGTATACATATCGTTGTCAAAATAGAACTGACTATACCAGTAGGTGATGCCGGTTTCCAAAGTACCGCCGTTAAGTGTAACCATCTTGGCAAGATTATTAAGGGCGTTTTCTTTTGCGCTGTCAGTCATAGTACGCATATAATAATTATCCACGCCAATGACTGGAACCCTTATGCTGCTGTCATCTGTCATACCGAAGTTACCGCCGTTAATCGTCAGTTTGACATGATCAAAGTTTTTCCACTCAAATGCCGAATTGATATAAAACACAGATGGAGTATAGTTTTCATAACTTCCAATAACTTCACGGTTATCCACTATATACAGATTGTAAAAATATTGGCTGCGCTGATCACCGCGGACACGCATAGTTCCGCCATTAGCAGTAACATTTCCGCACACCAAATTCACAATGCAGGTTTTTGTATAGGAGAACGAATTCTTTGCGATAATATTGCCGCCGTTAATTGTTAAATTTGCGGGATACCTGCCGGTGACCTCTCCGGTATGATCGCCGGTTATTTTACCTACAGTAAAGACAGCACTGTATGACTGGCGCTTTCTTGTACTGCAATCAATCGTTCCGGTTCCTTCTACCGTTAAATCTGCATTTTCATTAAGAAAAAACAAGCTTGACATACCGTCAATCTCGGAGTCAAATGGTATTCCGGATGAAGGAATTATTAAGTCGTGCGAAAGCACTAAATGTTTTGTGCCGTTAACAAGGACAGCCACATTTCCGGGTTTGTCGGGATCGACCTTCGGCGCAACAGCACCTCCGTCAACGATGTCAACACCCGTGAGCTGACCCCACAGTGCGTTTTCAACACAATACTCATATCTTTCACGGGTTATATATTCCAATTTATGAGTAATGTCCTGCGCGATTTCAACATAGTCGATGCTCGGATCTTTCATAGCCGCCTTGAGCTGTTCCCAAGTATAGACCATGTGATGGTCGCTTGCCGTTCCGCTGCCGATTGCGTCCTCGGCAAATACCGTTGTCGGCACAAGCGTCAGCACCATGAGAAAAACGAGCAGCAGACTCAGCAGTCTGTTTGTTGTTTTCATTGTTCTGTTTCCTCCTTGATCCCATTCGGAATCGCTAAATTTTTCGCTGTGTATTTCATCTCTCTCCCGCAGCGAAAGCCGGGAGGATGTGTTTTTGCTTTGGTTTTGTAAAAGAGGAGCGTTATATTCATCATCTCATAGGCAGCCTCCTTTACACGCTGTCGATTACCGAAGCGAAGTAGTTCTCGGACACCGAGCCGAACAGGAAGGCATCAATAAGACCTTCACGCTTTGCCTGCCGTACCTTTTCGGTCAGCTCTCCATCGCTTTCGTCATCCACAAAAAGAATGATCCGGCAGTTCTCCGTGCTGCGTTTTACCTTGTCACGGATCGTCATTCGTTCGGAAAACATCCAGGGTGAAAAAGCCTTGACCTCCATTAAAAGAACATCGGGCCGATGCGTTTTGCACCATTCGGGCGTAGCGTCCGGCGACTCGGAGATCACAACTTGGCAATCGTCCAATTCCTGCATCAGCATTCGTTCCATGTTGTGCGCATGGATACCGCTCTGAATGTCCAGAACGATCTTTTTCATCATTCATCACCGCCCTTTTCTAAGCACAACTATGATCTTACATATCCTATTGTACGGATTTTCCTGCATCTGTCACTGGCACTTGTGCCAGTAACAGAACGGAAATCCACCCTTTTTTCAAAAAAACCTGTTTTCGGGCGCAAAAAAATCCCCCTGGCCATGTAGGTCAGAGGGAAATTTTATGCTTATTCGTCTTTCAGCGTGGTGACCATGAGTTTATTTTCAATGGCGGTGGCGACCAGCGCCTCTCGGTTTTCAAAGCCGCCCTTGATGACCATATCATCCAGGTTCCATCGGACGCCGTTTTTGGAAATGCCCAGCTTATCGGCAATTTCCTGATAGGTAAAGCCCTTGATATATAAGCGGAGAATATCCAGCTGCCGGGGTGAGAAACTGTCGGACATGGTGCCCTCCATCTCAACCACCGGGGAGGTGTCCGGGAATATCTTTTCACCTTGCAGCGTGCGATGCACCACATCCAGCAGCTCCGCCGTGCCGTGATCCTTGTACCACAGGCTGTCGGCTGCGCCCAATTTGGCTTTCAGCAGCACTTCCGGGTCAACCAGCGAAGTGACAATGACGATTTTGGTATGCGGATGCACTTTTTTGATCCGCTCGGCGGCCGCCAGCCCGGAATGCTTATGCTGCGTTTGCACATCCATGAGGATGAGGTTTATGGTGCCGTCGCAGTGCTTTTCCGCTTCAAAGGCGTCGCTGTATACACCGACAAGGCGAAATTCGTCCTCTGCGGTCAGGCGCTCGGCAAAGTGCTTTTGAATGTAGAGATCATCTTCTACAAGAATGGTGTTTATCATAGGTCGTTCTCCTTTGTGGGAAGCGTAATGATCAGGGCAAAGCGGGGCTTGTGCGCCGTGTGCATCTCACCGCCCGCCGCTTCGATGCGGCGGCGGAGGGACGACAGGCCGCTGCCCTCCGTGATCGGCTGGGAGGGAACTGCTCCGTTATTGGTGATGGTGATGTCATAACGGTCGCTGCGCTCGGCAATGCGGATATATACCTCGCTGCCGCCTGCGTGCTTGACGCAGTTGGTCACACACTCCTTGGCGGCGGCCACCGTCAGCTCACCGGCAGCGGAATAGGGCGGCAGATAGCCCTCGGTTTTTACGGTTACGCCCAGCGCCTTTGCCGTCTGCTTCACTTCGTCCATGGTGCCAACGGCGGCTACCCGGTTGCTGGTCAGCATACTCACCGCCTCTTGCAGGGTCTCGATCTTTCGGTCGGTGTCCTCGCCGCTGTCGATGATGTCCCGAATGGTCAGTAAGCTCCGGCCGATGGCATCGTGAATGTAGACCTTTAATTCAAGGCTTTCTTTCTCCTTGATGTCGTCCTCCATACGCTCGTACATTTTGCGGAGCTTGCGGTTGACCTCTTTCAGTTCCTTGTTGATCTCCGCCTGCCGCAGATTGCCGTTATACAGCTCCGTGACATTGTGCGCCGTCACCTGCTGCCAGCGGTTATCACCGTCCACGACGATATTCTGCGTGTGAAACTGCCAAACGGTACGGTCAGGCAAGATAAAGCAATCATCCTTGACGGTGACAGACGGATCGGGCTGCGCCAATGCAGCCTCCATATCCTCGGCAATTTGCAGTTCGTGACCACTGAGCGCAAAGGACAGGCGGCGCATACGGTTGTTGCAGAGAATAATTCTGCCGTCGGGATCGGCAAAGCAGATGCCCATAGGCAGCTTGTCGGTGGCTTCCTTGATGGAGAACGGCGACAGCTCATTCTTTCTGCGGCGGTATTCCCTGGGCAGGGCAATGGCAAAGTGAATCGCCACAAGGACGATGACCAAAGCGAACAGGAGCCACGGTGCGCCGGTCAGAAAGGCATCCTTGCCCTCATCGGGATCACCCTGGGTGACCGAAAACAGCAGCGTCAGCAAAACGGCAAAATGAACGGCGCAGGGCAAGCTACGAATGGGCTGCTTGCTGCGGATGATTTGGTACAGGAACAGCCCCAGCTCCAGCACGGCCTCAGCAAACAGAAGCAGCGGAATGAAGGTCTGTCCAAAAGCGGAGAGAGAAGAAAAGGCACTCATTTCGCTGCACCTCCTTCCGCCAGGAACACAATATGCTGATAGTCCCCGTCCGCTTCATAGCGGACATGGGGGTTGTCGGCAAAAGCCGAGAGATCTGCCTTGCAGCAGACATTCAGCGACAGGCGCAGACCCTCTGCTTTTGTAAGGCTCACCTGTACGCTGGTTAAATTCTCAAGGTCGGTTTCCACAACCGATTCGTAAAAATCGAATATCGCCGCCGCAGCCTTGCCGGAGAACATGGAAAGAGAGTCGTCCACATACAGGGTGCTGCGCACGCCCAGCAGCTTCAGCGTCTGGAGCGATTCGTTGAATGCCCGTTCCAGCTCCGCCGCGGGTATTTTATAGTCCCGGTCAGTTAGAAGTGTCAGGTGCTTACGGCGTTTTATGTAGCTGCACAGCACGGCGATCTCGGCCAGGAGCGTCTTGGCTCTGCCAGTGTCGGCGGTCTGCTGATACTCCTTGGTCAGCACGGCAATGCGGTCGATCTGCGTCTGTGTGGCCGATTGCAGTAGGTCATACAGGCGGTTTTGCTCCTCCACCTTACGGCGCTTTGACTCCCGCTTGTATTCATAGCGCAGGATCTCGTTCCGGTCGGCAAGCTCTTCGGCAAGGCTTTCGGATTCTTCCTTAATAGCCAGCAGCGCCGACACATCCTCCGTCCATACGGCATAGCCGCCGCCGATGGGCATGGTGTGCACGGTCAGGCCGCCGTCCACCGTGACGGAGCCTTGCTCAGCTTCCTGCATCGTTTCCCTTGAAATAGGTGCGGTGTTCAGCGCCGCATAGCGAATGTTGAAATCCTTGTCTGTGATCTCCGCCGAGGTGCCGACGGAGGAGGCAAAGAGGTCTGCATAGCGGCTGTTGGAGTGAATAAAGCCGCAGGCAATGCAGGCTTCAAAGCTGAGCATATACATAAAGCTCTGGAAAGCAGTGACATCTCCGAACAGCGCCCGCAGCCACGGCACGCCGATGTAATTCAACGCCAGATAGGTCAGTGAAATCGCCATGGGGATGGCGGGCCACAGACGATGCCGCCCGTTTTTCAGCCGGCACTTAAAGAGCATCACCACCAGCGCCGACACGCCGCAAAGCACCTGCCAGCCGATGACGGGGAAATAGCCAACGCCGTAGCCGTGGTCAGTATCCGACCATACGGCGGCGTCCTTCGGAAAGGTGAACACCAGCTGATGCAGGTCGTTGGTCAGCACCAGCAGAAGAAATGCGCCGGAGATAAGCCACAGCGCCATCGTCCATTTCGGCAGGCGGTAGTCGTCCGGCTTGCCCAGCGACATGGCAATGAGTAGTGCCAACATCGGCACAAACAGCATGGGCAAATAGAATAGATACCACAGGTGACGGATAACACCCGGTTGCCAGAAAATGAAGTATTTCACTGTGCGGAACGAAAACCACAAGATCAGCAGCACCGAAACGCTGGTGAGATACCGCCCCACCTGCTTTTGCACGATGCGCTGCCGAACGGAAAGCCCCCAGGCGGCGTACAGTCCGATGTAGATAAAGCTACGCAGATAGGAAAACAGCGTCGGGTAAAAGCTGCCTTTTCCGATAAGGCGAAAGGCGTATGCCACCACAGCGGCGAGAACAGCCACGCCGCCGGTGATTATAGTTTTCTTTTTCTGATCGGTCATCCTTTCGCCTCTTTTCTTCATCTGTGACTCTTGTGTATAACTACACATTATATATTATAGCACAAGTACCGGCTTTTTTCAATGTGATACCGGTGAACAATTCGTATGTTGTATGTACCAGCCGCAGAAGCGGCTGATTTTAATACGCCGGGATGCCATACCCAAGAATTTCATAATGCCTCACGGGATATTGGTTCTGTCGGCAGCTATCGCCGGAATTGCCCTCGATGGTGTAGACAATGCCGTTTTCGCATTTCTCCACGATGCCGACATGATCGGACTGTCCATCCTGCGGGCCGGAACTGCCTTTGTTGTCCCAATCGAAGAAAATGATCTGACCGGCAGACGGCTCAAAACTGCCGCCCTGCCATTGTCCACGGCCTTTGAACCACTGGACACCGTTGACGCAGCCTGCGAACTTCGGAACAACGCCGCTGTCGATATAGCCACACTCGTTGGCACACCAGCTTACAAAGCAGGCGCACCATTCCACACGGGAATCAAAGCCATACCACGACCAATAGGGTTGACCGCCCATATTGCCAATCTGCGACAGTGCCACTGTGACGATGGCATCGTCCCCGGAATAGATGCCGTAAAGGACGGCCGACCACATACTGCGGTTTTCCTCGGCAAGCAATTCGGAGAGCTGCTGCCGCTGATCGGCGGTAAAGTTGAAATAGTCTGCCATTTCCTCGGCGGTCTTGTGACTGACCGTAATATAGAGATAGGTGCGCGTGACCGGCGTGGTAGTTTCCACGATGTTCCCGTGGCCGTCGTCGGTTTCTGTGATAACTTCCTCGGTCTTGCTCTCGGTGCGGGAAGATATTTCGTTCATCCGCCAGAAAATATCTTTGAGGATGGCTTTCTTGCTGTCGCCCATTGTGGCGACCTCCTGCGGATCATCGGGGTCGGTGGTGGTTCTCACGGCATACACCGCCAGCACCTCCGGCCACACCGCACGGGAGCCGGACATTTCCAACTCATCATAGGTGATGTTTGCCCTCGTGGTATCGATCTGCGACTGGTAATCGGCGTTGATCTCCTGCACGGCCTGCCGCATAGTTTGTCCCGTGCCGCTGTCCTCGCCGGAGAAAAAGATACCGAAGCAAGAACCGACGATCAGACCGATCAGACAGATAACGATAATCACGACAACAGCAATCCACCCGCCCGCAGCAATGGCGGCGATCAGCGCCTTTGTTCCGGCAATAATGGCTTTGACGGCGGCAGCGGTAGCCTTGACCGCCGCCTTGATGCCTGCCGCAGTTGCCTTTGCTGCCGCACGGGCGGTCTGCGCCGCAGTTTTGGCGGCTTTTGCCGTGGCCTGAGCGGTTTTATGTGCCGTTTTTGCCGCTGCCTGCGTTGTTTTTATGGTCGTCCGGGCGGTCTGCTCGGCAGTCTTAATGGTTTTCTGCGTGGTCTTGACCGCCGCTTTGCCCGTAGATTTTGCCGTCTGTTTGATGTTTTTGCCGCTGCGATCCACCGTTTTGATCGTCTTTTGCGTAGTATCGGCAGAGCGGCGCACCCGTTGCATGGCGTTCTGCGCCTGCTTTTTCGGCAAGTTGGTCTTTCTACGCTGAAAATAATCCCTTGCCTTGGAGATATTCTCCTTGGTGGTCTTTACACCCTTGCGGCCGGCTTTATCCAGCCT
>CAKSPP010000022.1 GCA_934481505.1 uncultured Eubacteriales bacterium | reverse complement strand
TATTGAATATTTCCACAACTCAAGCTTTCTCGAATACGGCGGTTCTCCCGATAAAGCCGTCAAAAACGCTTTTGTTGCGGCAATCGACGCCTATATCAAATCTTCGGGAAAATACAATAAAAACGAAAGCAAGATAGCGTTTAGCGACGTCGAAGACAGCCTTGCCCTCGTCTCGAACTCTTATTCGACCCAGACTTCTTACGAAAACCAGACGAAAAAATCGATAAACAATAAATTTATTCAGGACGCGATGACCGAATTCCTAAAACACCGTCTTGAAGTCTATTTTATCGAAAATAAAGAAGAAGCCGAGAAGATAGCAAATCAGGTTCTCGTCAACAAACGCAGCCGCGAAAACGCCGAAAAAACGCGTCAGTCGTTAAAAAAGAAACTTGTCGCCGAAGTCGATATCACAAACCGTATCGAAAAATACGTCGCCTGCCGCTCGAAAGACTCTTCGATAAGAGAGCTTTACATCGTTGAGGGCGACTCTGCCGTCGGTTCCGTAAAACAGGCGAGAGACGCCGAATTCCAGGCGATAATGCCTGTAAGAGGTAAAATCCTCAACTGCTTAAAAGCCGATTTCAACCAGATTCTCAACAGCGAAATAATAACGAATATTGTCAAAATTCTCGGCTGCGGCGTCGAAATGAAGACCCGCGGAAAGAGTTTTTCCGAATTCAATCTGCAAAACCTCAAATTTTCGAAAATAATAATCTGCACCGATGCCGATGTTGACGGCTATCAGATAAGGACGCTTATTCTTACAATGATTTACCGCCTTATGCCGACTTTGTTGCAGGAAAACAAGGTCTTTATCGCGGAATCTCCGCTTTACGAAATCACGAATAAAGATAAGACCTATTTTGCTTATACCGACAGGGAAAAAGCCGAAATAACCGCCAAACTCGACGGCAAAATTTCGGTTCAGCGTTCAAAGGGCCTCGGCGAAAACGAACCAGATATGATGAAGCTTACGACAATGGATCCGAAAACGCGAAAACTTTTGCTCGTTACCCCAGAAGACGCAGAAAAAACCGCAATGTATTTCGACGTGCTTCTCGGCAACAATCTTCAGGCAAGAAAAGAGTTTATCGCCGAAAAAGGCAACTATTATCTTGAACTTGCCGATATTTCTTAAAGGAGGGGAAAAGTATGGAATACAGTCAGAAACCGATAACGCAGACGCTCGAAGAAAACTATATGCCTTACGCGATGAGTGTTATCGTCTCCCGTGCTATCCCCGAAATCGACGGATTTAAGCCCTCCCACCGCAAGCTGCTTTACACGATGTATAAAATGGGGCTTATAAACGGAGCGAAAACCAAGTCCGCAAATATCGTCGGTCAGACCATGCGTCTTAACCCCCACGGTGACTCCGCAATATATGAAACGATGGTTCGTTTAACCCGCGGTCATGACGCTCTTCTGCACCCGTTTATCGACTCGAAAGGTAACTTCGGAAAGCATTTTTCGAGGGATATGGCGTTCGCCGCGTCAAGATATACCGAAGCAAAACTCGACGCTTTCTGCAAGGAAATTTTCGCGGATATCGATAAAGACGTCGTCGATTTTGTCGATAACTACGACTCCACGACAAAAGAACCCGAACTTCTTCCGGTAACTTTCCCGAATATCCTTGTTTCTCCGAACCAGGGAATTGCGGTCGGCATGGCGTCGAATATATGCTCCTTTAACCTTGAAGAAATCTGCCGAACGACTTCCGAACTTATAAAAAACAAAGACCACGATCTGCTGCTTACTCTTATCGCTCCCGACTTTACTACCGGGGCTGATCTCATCTACGACGCTGCTCAGATTCGTTCCATTTACGAAAAGGGCGTCGGCAGCTTCAAACTCCGCAGCAAATATACATACGATAAGAAAAACAACTGCATAGAAGTTTACGAAATTCCTTATTCGACTACGGTCGAGGCGATAATCGACAAAATTGCCGACCTTATAAAAGCCGGTAAAATCAGGGAAATTTCCGATGTCAGAGACGAAACCGACTTCGACGGTATGAAAATAACCATCGACCTCAAACGCGGAACCGACGCCGATAAACTCATGCAGAAGCTCTATAAAATGACCCCGCTTGAAGACAGTTTTGCCTGCAACTTCAATCTGCTTATAAACGGCAGCCCGAAAGTCCTCGGCGTCCGTGAAATTCTCCTTGAATGGACGGATTTCCGCCGCGGCTGCTTGAAGAGGGGTATGACTTTCGACATCAAGAAAAAGAAAGATCAGCTTCATCTTTTAGAAGGCCTCGGCAAAATTCTTCTCGATATCGATAAGGCGATAAAGATAATCAGAGGCACCGAAGACGACCGCGAAGTCGTCCCGAACCTTATGATAGGCTTCGGCATAGACGAAATTCAGGCGGAATTCGTCGCCGATATAAAGCTGCGTAACCTTAACAAGAATTATATTCTCAATAAAATCTCCGAAACCGACGCTTTGCGTAAGGAAATCTCCGACCTCGAAGATATCGTTTCAAGCCCGAAAAAAATCGATAAAGTCATAATAAAACAGCTTGAAAACATCGCGAAAAAATACGGAAAACCGAGAAAAACGACGATAATTTATAAAGAGGACGTTTCGGAATACACCGAAAGCAACGAAATCGAGGATTACCCCGTTTCCGTCTTCGTCACCCGCGACGGTTACCTCAAAAAGATAACGCCGCAGTCGCTTCGTATGTCGAGCGACCAAAAGCTCAAAGAGGGCGACGAAATAAAGAATTCCTATGAAACGTCGAACTCCTGCGACCTTATCGTCTTTACCGACAAAGGACAGGCTTACAAATCGAAAGTTTACGAATTCGACGACACGAAAGCAAGCCTACTCGGCGAATTCCTGCCGCAGAAACTCTCTTTCGATAAAGACGAAAACGTGCTGTTTGCGTTCCCCGTAAAGGAATATAAAGGCTCCGTTCTCGCATTTTTCGAAAACGGAAAATGTGCACGAGTCGACCTTTCCGCTTATGAAACCAAATCGAACCGCAAAAAGCTTATCAACGCCTATTCCACCGCGTCGCCGCTTGTCGCGATCTTCTATATAACCGAAGAACAGGAATTCGTCTGCTACGCGTCGAATAACCGCGTTCTGATAATTTCCACCGCGTCGATTTCCCCGAAAACAACAAAGAGCACCGCAGGGGTAAATGTCATAACCCTGAAAAAAGGAAAAACGTTCCTTGCCAAAGTCGTGCCTTTTGAAGAGGGAATTTTCGGCGAACCGTCGCACTACCGCACGAAAAACATCCCCGCGGCGGGCAGCTTTTTGAGAAAAGAAGATATGGAGCAGGAGCAGCTTTCGCTCTTTGAGGAATAGTATGTATAAACTTGTTTTGGCGTCAGCCTCTCCGCGAAGAAGCGATATTCTGACTATGCTCGGTTATTCTTTTACCGTCCGACCGTCCGATTGCGACGAAACAGTCCCCGAAAGTTTTTCTGCCCGTCAGACCGTCGAAACGCTGTCGAAAAGAAAAGCAGAGGCGGTAAAACGCGGAAAAGGAGAAATTATTCTCGGTTCCGATACCGTCGTCACCCTTGACGGCAAAATTCTCGGAAAACCCCATACCGAAAAAGAGGCGAGGGAAATGCTCTCGTTTCTTTCGGGAAAAACCCACAGGGTCTACACCGGGGTAACCGTCATTTCCGACGAAAAGACCGAAACAAAGTCCGATTTTGCTTCCGTCACTTTCAAAAATCTTTCCGAAAAGGATATCTCCGACTACATTGCGACCGGCGAATGTTTCGGCAAAGCCGGCGGATATGCCGTTCAGGGAATAGGGGAAAGGCTCGTTGAAAAAACGGAGGGCGATTTCTATACGATAGTCGGTCTTCCCACAATTTTAACGAAAAAAATGCTTTCCGAAATAATTCCCGAATAACTTCATATAATATTCCGGGGGTGAAATGATGAAAAAATTCATTAAATACGCCGTCGGAATAATTATTCCGCTTGCCGCAGGAGGTCTTTCGGCTTTGCTTACATCGGGGCAGATGCAGGCTTTCGAGGAAATTTCAAAGCCCGCGTTTTCTCCGCCCGCGTTTCTTTTTCCGATAGCGTGGAGTATTCTCTACGTTTTAATGGGAATTTCGAGCGTAATAATTTACGAAAGCGGAAGTCCCGAAAAAAGAAAAGCTCTTACAGTTTACGGAATTCAGCTTATTGTAAATTTCTTTTGGAGCATATTTTTCTTCGGTTTCGGACTTTACTTTTTTTCGTTTCTTTGGCTTATTCTTCTCTGGATTCTCGTTCTTTATATGATAATCCTTTTTGCGAAAATAAAGCCCTCGGCGGCGTATCTCAACTACCCGTATCTTCTCTGGCTTACCTTTGCCGGATATTTAAGCTGCGGCGTATGGCTTCTGAACAGATAAAAAATCGGCAGGTTGGTGTCAATATTGCAAAAAGTGTTGACAACGACTTGCCGTTTTTATAAAATGGTGTAATATCAAGGAGAATATATATGCAGGATGTAGTTTTTCACCCGATAGCCGTCGTCCGCTCGGCGTTTCCCGAAAAGTTCGGAATACCGCGGCAGAGCGGCGTTGTAAAGTCGCTTGTTTCCGAAATTGAGTTTCTTCCCGAATATTCAAACGAAACATCTCTTCGCGGACTTGAAGGCTTTTCTCATCTCTGGGTTTTATGGTATTTTTCCGAAAACGACAGAGAAAAATGGTCTCCGACCGTCAGACCTCCGAGGCTCGGCGGAAACGAAAGACGCGGCGTTTTCGCGACCCGTTCGCCCTTTCGCCCGAACCCGATAGGCTTGTCGCTTGTAAAACTCGAAACTTTCGGTAAAAAGCCCGACGGAAAAGTCTTTTTACGCGTTTCGGGGGCTGATATCATGGACGGAACCCCGGTTTTTGATATAAAACCGTACCTTCCGTTTGCCGATTCTGCCGAAAACGCAAAGTACGGCTTTGCCGCAGAGCATGAAAATGAAAAACTTTCGGTTGAGTTTTCAAATGAAGCAAAGAAAAATATCCCCGAAAATCTGCTTTCGGTTTTTGCGGATGTGCTTTCCGAAGACCCGAGACCTGCGTATCAAAGCGACCCCGAAAGAATATATTCTTTTGAAATGTACGGATTTAACGTTTCCTTTTCGGTAAAGGAAAACAAACTCACGGTTCTTAATGTAAAGAAGGAAAAATAATGGACATACTCTATAAAATTTTAATCTGTTTTATCGCCGGAGCGGGTGCCGGTCTCGGAACGGGCTTTGCCGGAATGAGTGCGGCGGCTGTTATAAGTCCCCTGCTTATAACTTTTCTCGGAATTGAGCCTTATCAGGCGGTCGGCATTGCTCTTGCAAGCGACGTTCTTGCCTCTGCCGTAAGTGCTTATACATACGGGAAAAACAAAAATCTCGATATTAAAAACGGCAGCGTTATGATGGCTGCGGTTCTCGTTTTTACTTTTGTCGGAAGCTTTGTTTCTTCTCTTCTTCCGTCGGCTGCCATGGGCGGATTTTCAACTGTAATGACGGCGTTCTTGGGTATTAAATTTATCGTAAAACCCGTTATGACGACCAGAGAAGCGTCGCAGAGTGCCGATAAGAAAACCAGACTTATAAAATCGATAGTTTTCGGCGTTGCCGTCGGCTTTATCTGCGGCTTTGTCGGTGCTGGCGGCGGAATGATGATGCTGCTTGTCTTGACGACCGTTCTCGGCTACGACCTTAAAACCGCTGTCGGAACGAGCGTGTTTATAATGTCCTTTACCGCTCTCACAGGCTCGGTAAGCCACTTCGCTCTCGGCGGAATGCCCGATGTCATAAGTCTTGTTCTCTGCATAGTCTTTACCCTTGTCTGGGCCCTTATCGCCGCTAAAATTGCGAACAAAGCAAGCCCGAAAACCCTTAACAGAGTTACGGGCGTCGTGCTTGTCATTATCGGCGGAGTAACGGCGGTGTTCAATTATTTGGTATAAGACCTTGCGATTTTGTGAACGCTTTTGAAACCGTTTTGTCACATTGCGGCGTTATATTATATGTAATATTTTTTAAGGAGCGTTTGTATGAATATCTGGCACGATATATCCCCCGAAAGAGTAAGCCCCGAAGAGTTTACCGCCGTAATCGAAATTTCAAAGGGCGGCAAAAACAAATACGAACTCGATAAAGAAACGGGACTTTTACGGCTCGACAGAGTGCTTTACACTTCGACCCATTATCCTGCAAACTACGGCTTTATTCCCCGTACCTATGCCGACGATAAAGACCCTCTCGACGTTCTGGTGCTTTGTCAGGAAGCGATAATTCCTTTAACGCTTGTCACCTGTAAGCCGATAGGCGTGCTTGAAATGACCGACGGCGTTTCCTTTGACGAAAAGATAATCGCCGTACCCGTCCGCGACCCGTCCTATAACTGCTACGCCTCGATAAAGGATATCCCGGTGCATATCTTCGACGAGATATCAAACTTCTTTGAAGTGTATAAAACGCTCGAAGGCGTTCAGACCGAGATAAAGGGCGTAAACGACGTCGATGTCGCTTTGGAAGTTATTAAAAAGGCTATGGACGGTTATAAGGAAGAATTCAAAAACTAAAAAAAGAGAATTCGTGATTTTTCACGAATTCTCTTTTTTATATTCAATTATATCAGATATTTCACAATCAAGAGCGTCACAGAATTTATCGAGAAGATAGCTGTCGTATCTCTTCACTTTGTTTTTATAGTATTTATCAACAATCTGATATTGAACGCCGCTTCTTTTCGCAAGTTCGTAACGGCTGATATTCAGCTTTTTCAGAGTTTCATCAAGCCTGAGTTTCATCATATAAAACACCTCTGAATATATTTTAACAGATATATACTTATTTGGCAAGAGGGTCTATGCGAATATTTTCATATCCCGTATTTTGTCTTTACTCTCTGCAAAATTTTGCCCGTTGGTTTTGACAAGAGCAGCAAAAAGATAACATTCGAAACAGCGTAAATAACGGTGAACTGCAATGACGAAACGAGTGCCGCGAGGTATCTTGCAAAATTGAAATATCCGTCCGCCCAAAGAACCGTCCAGATATCCATAAGCAAAGAATAGAGAATTCCTGCCAAGGCTCCGAAAACCGAAAGAAAAACCTTGCTTTTTTTCAGTTTTTTCGCGAAAATTCCGGCAAGCAGTCCGATAATTCCCCAGCTGAACATCTGAAAAGGCGTCCACGGCCCCTGCCCGAAATAAAAATTCGAAATTACAGCCGTCAACGCCCCCGTCATAAAGCCAGCGTCGCTGCCGAAATACATCGCCGTAAGCACCGTCATCGCGGTAACGGGTTTGAAACCGGGAAGAGGGGAGAAAATAAAACGACCGACGACCGAAAGTGCGATCATGACCGAAATCAGGATAAGCGTTTTCGCGTCGGTTTCTTTTTTTTCAAAGCGGATAAAAAACGGAAGACAGGCGAGGAGAACCGCCGCGAGGGTGATCCATGAGTAAAATTTATCTTTGAAAATAAACGCTCCGCCTATCGCGAGCAGAGGAAACGCAACCGCATATATGAGATAAGGAAAAATTTTTTTCATTTTTCGTTACCTCTGCAAACGCTTACGACCTGTTCGCAGGTAACCGCGTTTTCGTAAAGATTTCTTGCAATCCTGTTTGCCGCCGTGGTGTAAAAATCGTTGCCTGCAAAGAAGATTTCGGGAATGTCTGCCGAAACTGTTTCGCCGTCGAAGAAAAGGGCACAGCGGTCGGAAATTTCCGCTGCAAACTCAATGTCGTGCGTGACTTCAAGAACGGTAAGTCCGCCGTCTCTCAATGAAAAAATAAGGTTCTTTAAGTTTTCTTTCGAAAAGGCGTCAAGTCCTTTTGTCGGCTCGTCGAGAAGCAGAATTTCGGGCTCGGCAAGCAGAATTTTCGCAAGAGCGGCTTTCTGCATTTCGCCGCCGCTCAGATCAAACGGGTGCCGCGTTAAAAATTCTTCCGTCCCCGTTTTTCTGACTGCCGCAAGGATTTTTTCTTCTCTTTTGTCTTTCGGAATGTCAAGGGCTTTGAGTAGCTCTTCAAAATCGGCTTTTAAGGTGTCTTTTACGAAAACCGTCTGAGGATTCTGCGGTAAAAACGCGAGTTTTCTGCGGTAAAGCGAATTGTTTTTATAGTCTACGACTTTTTTGCCCGAAATAAGCGTTTTGCCGCGGTAGGCTTTCGCAAGCCCCGAAATTACATTGAGGGCAGTCGTTTTCCCGACGCCGTTTCCTCCGAGAACCGAAAATATTTCGCCTTTATAAACCGAAAAAGTAAGCCCTCGGAGAATGTCCGGCAGATCTTTTTCATATCTGAACCACACATTTTTAAGCTCTATCGCCTTTTCGTCAGAGTGGGTGTATTCCTTGATTTCAAGCGGTTTTTCGGCTTTTTTGAAATTTTCTTCGAGATATGTTTTTCCGTCCCTTACCGTGAGCGGCAGGTCGTCCTTTTTGCCGAGTGACAGAGCAATTCTCGTCGCCGACGGAAGGGCTTTTTTTATCGGGTGAGTTTCCGGCAGCAGCGTTCCGATTTTTTCGGGCGGGGCTACCGCTTCGAGCTTACCGCCGTCCATAACCATAACCTTGTCGGCAACCGGGAAGATTTCTTCGAGGCGGTGTTCCGCCGTGATAACCGTTATTCCGAGTTCACGGTTTAATTTTTTCAATGTGGCGATAAAATCCGCCGCTGCAATCGGGTCAAGCTGGCTTGTCGGCTCGTCAAGCAAGAGAATATCGGGGTGCATGACCATGACCGACGCCAACGCCAAAATCTGCTTTTGACCGCCCGAAAGCTCGTCCGTTCTTTTCCGAAACCAGTCGCTTATTCCGAAATAGCTTGCGGTTTCGGCGACTCTCCGCCTTATTTCTCCCGTCGGAAGTCCCAAATTTTCAAGCCCGAAAGCAAGTTCGTGCCAAACCTTGTCGGTTACGGTCTGGCTTTCGGGGTTCTGCATTACAAAGCCGATTTTCGAAGCGGAAGTTTTTGCGTCAATTTCCGTTAACTTCTGCCCTTTGAAAAAGATTTCGCCCTGCGTTTTCCCGACAGGGGAAAGTTCTTTTTTTAATAGCCGCAAAAGCGTTGTTTTTCCGCAGCCCGACCGTCCGCAAAGCACGGTAAAATCACCGGCGTTAACCGAAAAAGAGACGTCGGAAAGCGCCGTGTTTTCGGTTTCGGGGTATGCAAAAGTCAGATTTTCGACACGCAGTATTTCCATAGCAAAGCCTCCTTTATTTCGATTGCAGTCGGGGTAAAACATAAAATTCCGAACGCCGTCCGTGCCGCAAAAAGTAAGGGTGACGCCGTCGGGAAAACGATTTCGGGATAATATAAAAATGTCGCTTTGCCTGCCGCAACGCACGCTATCGTCACCGCAAACATCGCAAAAACAAATATTAAAAATATAAGGTCTCTTTTTTCAAATCTGAAAGGCGAAAAGCTTGTCCTCCCCTTTATCCCGTAGCCTCTCGCTTTCATTGCCGAAGCGGTGTCAATCGAGCTTTCTATCGACCACGCCGTCATTGCCGAAAACACTCTCGCAGTATTTTGAAACCTTGAAACAAAACTTTTCGAAGAATAAAAACCGAGAGCTTTCTGGGCGTTTTTAACTTTCCTTATTCTCTTTTTGAATTCGGGAATAAACCGTAACGCCGAAGATAAAATAAGGGCGATTTTCGGGAAAGGTTTGCCGAACAGACAAAGAAATTTATCGGTCGTCATAACGTCCGAAAAACATCTGCACCAGAGCATTACCGCAACAAGAGTTATCGCAAGCCCTATGCCGCAGAAAACGGCTTCGAGCGTTACGGGGTTGCCGTTTAAGAAAAACAGGGGAGTAACGCCGTTGTGGGCAAAAATCGGGTTCGTTATCGCGATAAGCAGAAACAGCGGAATGTAAAAGCCGATATTCGGGAAAATCTCTTTTTTCTTTTGAAGACAAAGACAGAAGAAAATTCCGCCGATAAGAGCTTCGATATGGAAAAACGGGTCGGAAACGAACATCGCAACGACGATTACCGCCGCAAAATAGGAAAAAAGAGCCGCAGGGTGAAAAGAGGAAAACGCCTTCATTTTTTCTGCATGCCTCCCTCCCAGTCGCAGCCGACGTCGTTGCCGAGGTCGCAGGTGTAGACCCATTCTATCGTCTGTCCGTCTTCGAGAATATATTTCGAACAGCCGTAATTCGGGAATTTTCCGTCGACTTTATACATCCAGCCCGAAAGCGGACCGCAGGAAAATTCGTAAAGCCAATGAATACCTTTTACATAAACGCTGCCGAAACTGTTTTCGTCCGCCCCCTGATATTCCATCTGAATTTTGTTGTAGCGGACGGCTCGGCTCAAAATATCGAAAACCGTGTCTCCGGGGCGGAGAACATATTCCGTTTCGGGAAGAATTATGCCGTCGGTCGGAACATATTCATCCGATTGCAACGAAGAGTCAAGATTTTCGTAATTTTCAAGAATAGTGTCGCAGCGTATGCTTATTTTTACCGTTTTACTGTCGGGCGTTATGTCGTCTATATGCGTTAAGTAATATTCGTCGACCGACTGAATATTCGTTCCGCTTATAACCACGGCAATAATCAAAATTATCGCAAAAATCGCGATGATGTCCTTTTTCATCAGTCTTCGTCCTTATAAAGTTCGGCGAGTTCTTCCATTTCTCGTTCTTTTCTGTGCTTTCTTTTTTTGATGTCTTTTATCACGAAAAACGCCGTTACCGCGGCAATTACGGTGAGTGCCGCTCCGATTATTATTCCGCGTAAAATATTTTCGAGGTGCGTTTTTGTTTTTATTACGTCTTCGAAATTCAAAACTTTCGTTTTGTCGTAATCCGAAAGTTTTTCGTATCGCTGATAAATTTCTTCCGCCGTTTTAAGGTCGGAAAGAGTCATTTTTTCAAACGGATAAAGTTTTTCCTTTACTTCTGCGTTGATGTTGTCTATTTCCGCTTGAATTTCGGAAATTTTGTCTTTTGCTTCTTCAAGTTTTTTTATTATTTTGTCTTTACCCGAAAAATCTTCGCAGCGATTTATTTTATCGAGAAGAGTTATTACAAGAACATAGTTTTCGGTTGTCGGATTTTCGGGTAAAGTTTCAAACGCCACCATATCGGTTTCGGAAAAAACGACTTTGCTTTCGGTTCCGTCTTTGTCGGGCGGACTTTCGATAATTTTCGTTTCCGAAGCGATTTTTTCAATGTCTATATTGCGTTCCTTTGCCGCGGTAGAAAGCAGATAATAGTTATAAACATACCGTCTTTCCGTCTCGGTTATCGAATAATAGTCGGAAAGCAGTTTTTCAATAGTTCCTTTTTCGGTTTTTGAGCTTATTTTCGCAATTTCCGTCTGCAAATCGGAAATTCTCGCTTTCAAAGCGGAACTCTGTTCGGGGCGGAAATCGTAAAGTGTTCTCATTCCTTTTTCGCGGCGGAGCAGTGCTGCCATGGTGTAAAGGGTCTGTTCTCCCGCCATCGAATTCGAGCTGTCGGGCAGGGAAGTCGGATTGTCGGCGTCGTAAGTTTTCGAATGAATAAAGCCGCCGTCGGGCATTCGGTACAAAAGAATTCCGTCGAGCAGCGTTTTTCCGTTTTTTATAAAGCGGCTGTCGGAAAGCGGATCTATTCCGAGAGAACAGAGAGCGACGACGACCTGATCGGTGCTTTCGACATTTTTTGTTCCCCAGCTTAAAAAGTCGCCGTCGTCGGTCTGTAATTCCGAAAGCTTTTCAAGTGCTCTGTCAATAACTTCTCTTACGGAAACCGATTTCCCGTTTATCTCATATGATTTTTCGTCGTTATAATACGGAGCGAGCGACTGAATTGCCATTGCGGTAATGTCGGGGTCGGCAACCTCTCCCGTAAGGGTAAACCCTCCGCCCGAAAGCTCTTTTGAAATTATTTCGGTAATAATATCTTCCCTTGAATAAAACGCTCCGTCGGGGATTTCGTAAGCTATACTGTCAAGGGTTATAAGCCCCCATATCCAGCCGTTTATTCCCTGC
>CAKSPP010000021.1 GCA_934481505.1 uncultured Eubacteriales bacterium | reverse complement strand
TTACGGCAGAGAAACCGACAGTCTTTTCGGTATGACCATAAACGGCAACGGACCTTTCCATCCGACTTTTCTCTATGAATCAGTCTGGAACGCGTTAGGTTTTTTATTGCTTTTCATCTATTTCAGAAAATTCAGAAAACATAACGGCGAAGTTTTCTCGCTCTACTTTTTCTGGTACGGACTCGGCAGATTCTTCCTTGAAGGAATGAGAGTCGAGGAATATATCTTAAAACTCGGTGATGTTAATATCGATCAGCTGCTTGCCGCTGTGTTTGCGATTATCGGGCTTGTTGCATTTTTCGTTATAAGATTCGGAAAGTTCGATAAGAAAAACAATATAAAAATTATTTCGGAAAAAGAAGCGGAAGACGGGGAGATTGACGAATGAGTGCTGTAATTCTTGACGGGAAAAAGCTCGCTGCAAAAATAAGAAGCGAAATAAAAGCCGATACCGAAAAATTGATAAGCCGCGGCGTGAAACCGGGACTTGCCGTCGTTCTTGTCGGCGAAGACCCTGCGTCGAAAGTATATGTCCGCAATAAAAAGCTTGCCTGTGAAGAAGTTGGTTTTCTTTCGGAGGAATACGACCTTCCCGAAACCACTACCGAAGAAGAACTTCTTTCTCTTATTGATAAATTAAATAAAAAATCGGATATCCACGGAATTCTCGTTCAGGCACCGCTGCCGAAACATATAGATTTCAAAAAGGTTACCGAAACGATTTCTCCGCTTAAAGACGTCGACGCTTTTCACCCTTTCAATGTCGGAAAAATCATGATAGGCGACTTTGATTTCTTGCCGTGCACTCCTGCCGGAGTAATGGAGCTTATCAAACTTTCGGGAACCGATCTTACGGGTAAAAACTGCGTGGTTGTCGGAAGAAGCAACATCGTCGGCAAGCCTCAGTCAATGCTTCTCTTAAAAGAAAATGCAACGGTTACGATCTGCCATTCCAAAACCGAAAATTTGCCTTCCTTTACATCGAAAGCCGATGTTCTTGTCGTGGCTGTCGGAAGAGCCGAAATGATAAAAGGCGATATGATAAAACCGGGGGCTGTTGTAATCGACGTCGGAATGAACAGGAATGCCGAGGGTAAGCTTGTTGGCGATGTCGATTTTGCGGAGGCTTCCGAAGTCGCGTCTTACATAACGCCCGTTCCCGGAGGAGTAGGCCCCATGACGATTACAATGCTTCTCAAAAACACGCTCAAAGCCGCGGAATTAACAATAGAATGATAGTTTGAAAATTGTTAAAATTTAGCCATTATTTTTGTATTGATTTTCACTTTTCATTATGCTATAATACCATATAATATATTTGGGAACCGCTATTATGACAGAACAACATATACACAAATGTATTGTTATCGGCGGAGGGGCTTCCGGAGCGTTCTTTGCGGCGGTTTCGGGAAAAACCGACACCGTTATAATTGAAAAAAACGGAATTATCGGCAAAAAACTCGGAATTACGGGGAAAGGACGCTGCAATGTTACAAATGCAACGGATCTTGACGGGCTTGTAAAAAATGTCAGGACAAACCCCGGATTTCTTTACAGTGCGTTTTCTGCTTTTTCGGCGGACGATACCGTTTCTTTCTTTGAAAATCTCGGCGTTCCTCTCAAAACCGAAAGAGGAAACAGGGTTTTCCCGGTAAGCGACAAGGCTTCAGACATTGTTTCATCGCTTGCCCGGAAAATTAAGAATAACGGAATTCCCGTAATACAGGCAAAAGCCACAGAGGTAAAAAAAGCGAACGGTGTCTTTTCCGTAAAACTTTCAAACGGCGAAACGCTTTTTTCCGAAAATCTGCTTGTCGCAACCGGAGGACTTTCTTATCCGAAAACAGGTTCCGACGGCGACGGTTATAAATTTGCCGAAATGTTCGGACATACTGTTATAAAACCTGCGGCGTCCCTTGTTCCTCTTGTTCTTGCGGAAAAAGATATCTGTCTTTCGCTTCAGGGACTGTCTCTTAAAAACACGGCTCTTAAAATCAAAAGAGCGGAGAAAACCGTTTACGAAGACTTCGGAGAAATGATTTTTACTCATTTCGGAGTTTCTGGACCGATGATTTTAAGCGGCTCGGCTTATTCCGAAAAAGGGGACAGGCTTGTTCTTGACCTTAAAACCGCTCTCGACGAAAAACAGCTTGATAAACGCTTACTTTCCGATTTCGGTAAATATATAAACAAAAACTTCGCAAATTCTCTTTCTGATCTTCTTCCGTCGAAAATGATTCCAGTTATTATCGAGCTTTCCGGAATTTCTCCCTATAAAAAGGTCAATGAAATTACGGCGGAAGAAAGGAAAACGATTGTTCATCTCATTAAAAATTTAACTTTTACGGTAGAAAGCCGGCGTCCTGTTTCGGAAGCGATAATTACGGCAGGCGGAGTGAATGTCAAAGAGATAAATCCGAAAACAATGATGTCGAAAATTGTCGACGGACTCTATTTTTCGGGCGAGGTTATTGATGTCGATGCCTATACGGGCGGATTTAATCTTCAAATAGCTTTTTCGACCGCATATCTTGCGGCTCGCGATATATTCAGTTTGTAACGGAGCGATCAGTATTTTGAAAAGGGTAAACATTGCAATCGACGGACCGTCGGGTGCAGGCAAAAGCAGTCTTGCAAAGAACATAGCAAAGCACTTCGGTTATATTTATGTCGATACAGGTGCTCTTTACAGAGGTATCGGTTATTTTATGATATCGTCGGGAATAAGCCCCTCGGATACCGAAACTGTCAAAGAAAAACTCCGCGAAATCGAACTTTCATTTAAGCATATTGACGGAATTCAGCATGTTTTCGTAAACGGCTGCGACATAACCGATAAAATAAGGACAAAAGAAGTTTCCATGGCGGCTTCCGCCGTTTCGGCAATTCCCGAAGTCAGAGCATTTTTACTCGACTGTCAGAGAAATATTGCTTCTGAACACAATATCGTAATGGACGGCAGAGATGTCGGAACGGTTATTCTTCCGAAAGCCGACGTTAAAATTTTTCTTACGGCTTCTGCGGAAGACAGAGCAACAAGGCGTCACGAAGAGCAGCTTGCTTCCGGTATGGATTCGGACTACGGCGAAACTCTCCGACTGATAAAACAGCGTGATATTCAGGACAGCACAAGAGCCACGGCTCCCTTAAAGAAAGCCGACGATGCCGTAATGCTTGACAATTCAGGCTTCAAGGAAGAAGATACGCTGAATGCCGCGATGAAGATAATTTCCGAAAAATTAGGTGAATAAAAAATGGTATACCGTCTCGCAAGAGCCTTCTTTAAGTTTTATTTTAAGGTTTTTAACAGAACGAGATTCAAGGGACTTGAAAATGTCGTAACCGACGGACCTCTTATCGTTTACGCGAATCACTTCTCCGATTGCGATGTCTTTTTGATAAGTGCCGCATTCGACAGAGTTATCCGCTTTATGGCAAAGAAGAGTTTGTTCGAAACTCCCATTGTCAGAAAAGCCGTAAAAGCATATCAGGCGTTTCCCGTCGACCGTGACGGCAACGACCTTGCAGCGATAAAGACCGCTTTCAAGATACTTAAAAGCGGCGGTGTTCTCGGTATTTTTCCCGAGGGAACCCGAATAAGAAACGGCAAAGTTTCCGACCCCAAGGGCGGATTTGCGATGATCGCATATAAAACCAAAACCACGGTTCAGCCGGTTCATTTGAAATATAAAAGAAAGTTTCTGCTTTTCAACAGCATTGATGTCATAGTCGGAAAGCCGATAAAATGGGACGAGCTCGGAGTCACCGACGCAACTTCCGAAGATTACACAAGAGTAAGCCGCGAGCTTATGGAAAAGGTCTACAACCTTGAATAAGCCGATAATAACGACCACCGAGCAGATAGGCTTCTGTTTCGGAGTAAAAAGAACGATTGAAGCACTTTATAAGGAACTTGAAAAAGATCCGTCGCCGATATATACTTTCGGTGAGATAGTGCATAATCCCGATGTTAATACCGCTCTTCGAAAAAGAAACGTCTTTATCGAAGAAGATATAAATAAAATTCCCAAAGGTTCGAGAGTTTTTATAAGAACCCACGGACTGCCGAAAAAAACCGTCGATATCCTTGAAAATTCGGGTCTCCGAGTTTTTGACATGACTTGCCCGAGAGTAAGACTTATACATAATATTGTCTCTTCTCATTCGTCGGTCATTGTGGCGGGGGATAAGAACCACCCCGAAGTCGAGGGAATACGCGGGCACTGTCCCGGTGAATGTTTCATCGTAAAGACATCGGAAGAACTTGAAGAGGTTCTTTCAAAGCTCAAAACCCCGACTGTAATGGTTTCTCAGACAACCTTTAATAAAAAGGTGTTTGACAGTCTTGCCGCGGAAGCCGCAAAAAATCCGTTGGTAACAGTCAAGGATACGATTTGCGACGCAACTTCCGTAAGGCAGAAGCAGGTTGAAGAACTTGCAAAAAAGAGCGATTTTTTCGTCGTTATCGGCGGAAAAAACAGCTCAAACACAAACAAGCTATATGAAATCGCCTCGCAGTATTGCAAGACGGTTAAGATAGAACGAAAAGAAGAAATGCCAGCACTTTTCAATTATAAAAAAATAGGATTGTCAAGCGGTGCTTCAACGCCTGCCGAAACAATCGAGGAGGTTATTAACTATATGGCAAACGAAAACGAAAAGATACTCAATGTAGTATCGGAAAATACCGCAAGTGAGGAGGACTTCGATTTCGCACAGGCCCTTGAGGAGTCGTTGATGTTTATACATAACGGACAGCGTGTCAGCGGAACAGTCAGTGCTATAACAGGCACCGAGGTACAGATTGATCTCGGCGGCAAGCATTCCGGCTTTATCCCTACCGAAGAATTCGACAATGACGAAAATCCCGTCAAGGTCGGCGACACCGTAGAAGCAATCGTTGTTAAAGTAAACGACGCAGAAGGCACGGCTCTTCTTTCAAAGAGAAAGATTGACGCAGCAAAGAACTTTGAAAAGCTTCAGGCTGCTATGGATAATAAAGAAGTTCTTACCGGCAAGGTAAAAGAAGCCGTTAAAGGCGGTCTTATCGTTAACTACGCAGGCATTCGCGTATTCATTCCCGCGTCCCACGTTTCTCTCAGAAGAAATGCTGAGCTTGACAAATATGTCGGCGAAGAAGTCAAATTCGAAATCATCTCGACAACCGACGGCAAACGCCGCAAGATTGTCGGCTCCATGAAAGAAGTTCTTCTTGCTGAAAAAGCAAAACTCGCAGACGAACTTTGGGGCAGCATTGAAGTCGGTAAAGAATATGAAGGAACCGTTGTTTCCACCACTTCTTTCGGTGCTTTCGTCAATATCGGCGGAGCAGACGGACTTCTCCATGTTACCGATATCGCATGGACAAGAGTTAAGAACGTTACCGATTATGTCAAAGTCGGCGACAAAGTAAAAGTGAAGATTAAGAGTTACGATCCCGACACCAAGAAGATTTCTCTTACAATGAAAAACGACGAAGAGAATCCTTGGGAACTCATTAAGAAATACAACGAAGGCGACGTTATCACCGTTAAAGTTCTTAAAATTATGCCTTACGGTGCTTTCGTAAGCGTAATTCCCGGAATTGACGGTCTTATCCACATTTCCCAGCTTTCCAACAAGAGAGTTGCAAATGTTGCGGACGTTGTTTCCGTCGGAGACGAAGTCGAAGCAAAAATCACCGAAATCGACTACGACAACAAGAAAGTTTCTCTTTCGATAAGAGCACTTCTTCCCGAAGAGCCCGTTGTTGAAGAAACTGTCGAAGAAGAGGATAAAATTTCCGAAGAGGATATCCCCGAAGGCGTTTCGGTTGAAACTGCCGAATAATTAAAACAAGGCAAAGCTCCGATGAAATTTCATCGGAGCTTTTTTTCTGAAACGATTGCATTTTTCGTGCCGATGTTGTATAATATATTTGAGGTGCATAATTATGGCTGAACAGAGCGTTACACTCCGATCTATAATTGAAGAACTGAACCTGCAAGTCGTTCATATGCCGGAAACTGCCGGTGAGCTCGGAGAAAATATAATAATCAAAAATCCGGGCGTAAACCGTCCCGGTCTTCCGCTTATCGGTTATTTCGACCATTTTGAAGAAACCAGAATTCAGATAATCGGAATTACCGAATACACCTATTTGCAGAATTTTACATCGGACGAAATTTATAAAAAAATTTCAGGCGTTTTCAAAACCGGAATACCTGCTTTGATTATCGCTAACGAAGAAATGTTAAAACCTCTTCCCGAAATGATAAAGGCGGCGGAGGATTTCAATGTTCCGATTTTATCTGCGGCAGACACCACCTGTTCGGTAATGCACTCTTTGATAGGCTCTTTGAGCGTATGCCTTGCACCGAGACTTACTCTGCACGGGGTTCTTGTCGAAGTATACGGCGAGGGGGTTCTTTTACTCGGCGACAGCGGAATAGGAAAGAGCGAAACGGCAATCGAGCTTATAAAAAGAGGTCACAGACTTGTTGCCGACGACGCGGTTGAAATAAAGAAAGTATCGAACAAAACGCTTGTCGGAAGTGCTCCCGAACTGATAAAATACCTCATAGAACTTCGAGGTATCGGCATTGTCGATGTCAAACGCATATTCGGTATGGGATCCGTTAAAGATACCGAAAATATAAATCTTGTTGTAAAACTTGAACCGTGGAATGAAAAGAAAGACTACGACAGGCTCGGAATGGACGACGAATTTTATGAAATTCTCGGAAATAAATGTCCCTGCATTACCGTCCCGATTAAGCCCGGAAGAAACCTTGCTGTTATTATCGAAGTCGCTGCAATGAACAATAAACAGCGTAAACTCGGCTTTAACGCCGCAAAAGAACTTGACAGAAAACTTCTCGATAGGATGAATAATGAATAATTTTATATCTTTTTCAGAAAAAAATAATATTGCGTTTCTGCAAAACGAACCGCTTGCAAAACATTCGACTTTCAGAATAGGGAAGAACGCTTTACTTGCGATTTTTCCCGATACGACCGAAAAAATCATTGATACAGTCAGATTTTTCAAAGAAAGCGGCGAAAAATTTCTCGTTCTCGGCAAAGGTTCAAACGTCCTTTTCCCCGATTATGATATAGAATATCCGATAATTTTTACCGAAAGAGCCGCGGCAATTGAAAAAACGGGCGAAAATACCATATCCGCGGAAGCCGGAGCAACTTTGTCAAGGGTGGCTTCTTTCGGAATGTCGCATAATCTCGGCGGTTTTGAGTTCGCGAGCGGAATACCTGGAACGGTCGGGGGAGCGGTCGTAATGAACGCGGGAGCCTACGGGAAGAATATCTCCGATGTTCTTGTGAAAACCGAATATCTCGGTTCGGACGGAGAAATCCACACTATAATCAATAGAGAACACCTTTTCGGTTACAGAAAAAGTGTTTTTACTGCGGAAGATGTCGTTTTGCGTTCGGAATTTATGTTTGAAAACAAATCTGCCGAAGAAATTACGGCGGAAATCTCGACGCTTTCCGAAAAAAGAAGAACAACGCAGCCTCTTGAATATCCGAGTGCGGGCAGCGTTTTCAAGCGTCCGGAGGGCTGGTTTGTCGGAAAAATGGTCGATGAATGTGGTCTCAAAGGACTTACCGTCGGAGGTGCTCAGGTAAGTAAAAAACACTCCGGATTTATTATAAATATCGGCGGAGCAACCTCGGAAGATGTCAAAAATCTCGTTTCGGCGGTTCAGGAAAAGGTGTACGAAAAATTCGGAGTAAAACTCGAAAGAGAAATCAGGTATATTGATTAGGAGAAAAGATGTCATATTCTCTCGATCTTAAAAGTTCGTTTTTTAATAAAAAACAGAAAAAATGCTGCCTTCGGGCTACTGTGTCGGGTATTCTCGCTTTCCTGCCGATAACGAACGGCAATATAAAAATATCCTCGGAATATCCCGAAATTTTATCTTATTTCAACAGGCTTTTTTCGGAATTTACATATAATATTTCGGATGTAATTAAAAACGGAAAACTTTATTTTGAGGAACTTCCGAACGAAACCGTTTCGGAAATCGCGAAGAGTTCGGGACTTAAATCTTTTTTATGTGAATTTGATTCCGATTGCTGCGTTTCATCATTTTTAAGAGGCGTTTTTCTTGCCGACGGATCAATTTCTTCTCCCGAAAAGGAATATCGCCTTGAAATCAGAACTTATACCGACGAAAATGCGGAATTTCTGCTTAAAATTTTATCGAAAAAAAGCATTTTTTTCAAAAAGTCGCATCGCCGCGGCAAAACTATTTTATATACACGCTCCGCAGACACAATAAAAGATTTTCTTGCCGAAATCGGAGCGGTCGACTTTATGTTTGACTATGCGAACGCCGCAATAGAAAAACAGCTCCGCAACAACATAAACCGACATTCAAACTGCGACAACGCCAATATCGACAGAATTCTTGACGCGGCGGAGTCGTCAATCAAAGCAATAAATTACCTTGAAGATATCGGAATTCTCGCAGAACAAAGCGACGAAATTCAGACTGTCGCAAAACTGCGAAAAGAATTCGACACCGACACTCTCGAACAGCTCGGAAACAGGTGCACTCCTCCGATATCAAAAACAAAGGTTTTCAGAATTATAAAGAAACTGTCTAAACTCGCAGAAGCAAATCAAAAGGAAGGAAACAACTAATGGCATTCGTTCATCTCCACGTTCATACGGAATACAGTCTGCTTGACGGAATGTGTAAAATAAAGAAAATGATGCCCCTCTTAAAAGAAATGGGACAAACTGCCTGTGCAATGACCGACCACGGAAATATGTACGGCACCATAGACTTTTATAAGGCAGCAAAAAAAGAGGGTATAAAACCGATAATCGGCTGTGAGGTCTATACTGCGGCAAGAACCCGTTTTGACAAAGAGAGGGAATATGACGCTTCAAGCGGACACCTTGTGCTTCTCTGTAAAAATATGGACGGCTACCGCAATCTTATAGAAATGGTCTCCTTTGCGAATATGGAGGGCTTTTACTATAAGCCGAGAGTCGATATGGAGCTTTTGCGTAAATATCACGAAAATCTTATATGTCTTTCCGCTTGTCTTGCGGGCGATGTTCCGCAGAAACTTCTTGCGGACGACTATGAGGGTGCAAAGAAAATTGCTCTCGAATATCTCGATATTTTCGGAGAAGGCAACTATTATCTTGAAATTCAGGATCACGGTCTTGAAGAACAGAAAAAGGTAAACGAAGGTTTACTTCGCCTTTCAAAAGAAACCGGAATTCCTCTTGTGGCAACAAACGACGCCCATTATATGAGAAAATCCGACGCGAAAGCTCAAAGAGTTCTTGTCTGCGTTCAGATTCAGAAGACGATAGACGAAGAAAACGGAATGGGATTTTCGACCGACGAATTCTATCTGAAATCGGAAGACGAAATGCGTAGTATTTTCGAATATGTTCCCGAAGCAATCGACAATACCGCAAAAATCGCCGAGCAGTGCAATATCTGTTTTCCTGAAATCGACGACTCCAAAAACAGAGTTTACTTCCTGCCTTATTTTAAGTGGACGGACGGGTTGCCTCACTTCGACTATATGAAGAAAATAGTCTATGAGGGTTTTGACAAGCGTTATCCCAAAGAAAAACAGACTGCGGAACTCAAAGAAAGACTTGAATATGAGCTTTCGGTTATCAACAAAATGGGATTTGTCGACTACTTCCTTATAGTCTGGGATTTTATAAAATTTGCAAAAGACCACGGAATTCCTATCGGTCCCGGTCGTGGTTCGGGTGCGGGAAGTCTTGTTGCGTACTGCATGAAAATCACTAATATCGAACCTTTTACATATAATCTGATTTTTGAAAGATTTCTTAATCCGGAAAGAATTTCAATGCCTGACTTTGACGTCGATATGTGCCCCGTAAGGCGTCACGAGGTTTTTGAATATGTTCAGAAGAAATACGGAATCGAAAATGTCGCAAACATCGTTACTTTCGGAACGATGAAAGCGAAAAACGCGATAAGAGACGTCGCGAGAGTTCTTAACTACCCGTATACAGAGGCAAACAAACTTTCAAAGATGATTCCCGATAAAATGACGATCGCCGAATCTCTTGAAAAAGCCCCCGAACTTCGTGCTCTTTACGATTCCGACGCGAGAGTCCGCGAAATTATGGATATGTCCGAAAGCCTTGAGGGATCTCCTCGTCATGCGTCGGTTCACGCCTGCGGTATAGTTATCGGCGAAAAACCCATTTATAAATATGTTCCGCTTGCCGTAAACGACGGAACGGCGGTAACCCAGTTTAATATGAAAGTCGACGAAGAAATCGGACTTGTCAAAATGGACTTTTTGGGTCTCCGCAACCTTACGGTTATCGAAGACGCCTGTAAGCTTATAAGAAAGAAAATTCCAGATTTCCAGATTGATAATGTCGACATTGCCGATCCCGAAGTTTATGAAATGTTGTCGCAGGGACTTACCGACGGCGTATTTCAGCTTGAATCGGGCGGAATGAAACAGACCCTCATTTCTCTTAAACCGAGAACCATTGAAGATGTCATAGCTATTATTTCGCTTTACCGCCCCGGTCCTATGGACAGTATTCCGACCTACATTCAAAATAAGAACCACCCCGAAAACATAAAATACAAACATCCATTGCTTGAAAACAGCCTTAAAGTCACTTACGGCTGTATGGTTTATCAGGAACAGGTTATGCAGATCGTCCGTGAGCTTGCCGGATATTCCTACGGCCGTGCGGATATAGTTCGTAAGGCAATGGGTAAAAAAATGATGGATGTCATGACCCGTGAGAGAGAAATATTCATTCACGGCAAAAAGGCGGAGGACGGAACCGTCGAAATTCCGGGAGCTGTCGCAAACGGAGTTCCTGCGGAAGTTGCAAACGACATTTTCGACGAAATGATAAAATTCGCGGAATATGCGTTTAACAAATCGCATGCTGCTGCCTATGCGTTTGTTACTTATTATACCGCATACCTGAAATGTCATTTCAAACACGAATATATGGCGGCTCTTTTGACGAGCGTTATCGATAAAACCGATAAAATGGTTCCTTATATCGTTTCCGCACAGGAACAGGATATTGAAATCCTGCCGCCTGACATAAACAAATCCGATATTGTTTTCAGCGTTGAAAACAACTGTATTCGTTTCGGACTTTTCGCAATCAAAAATGTCGGACGTGCCGTCGTCGAAAACATAATCGAAGAAAGAAACAGAGCAGGAGAGTTCAAGAGTTTTTATGACTTCTGTCAGCGAATGATGACCTCCTACGACCTTGATTCGAGAACCGTCGAAAACCTTGTCAGAAGCGGTGCTTTCGATACTTTCGGCTACAACCGCCGCCAGCTTGAACTTGCGTTTGTTGAAATCAAAAAGAGCCTTTACAGCTATGTCAAAGAACAGAAACAGGGACAGGTTTCCCTTTTCGACAGTGCCGAAGTCGAAGAACCCGATTATGAATATCCCGATGTTGAGGAATATTCAAAGAAAGAAAAGTTAAGCTACGAAAAAGAGGTTACCGGCATATATCTTTCCGACCACCCGATGAAAGAATATGTCCATATGGTCGAAGAGGGCGGTTACGCCACCGTTTCGGATATCAACAACGATAACGAAACATATAAAAACAACGCTCCCGTCACCATTATGGGAATTCTTTCGAAAGTAACTAAAAAGCTCACCCGCAACGATACGATGATGGCGATTTTGCAGCTTCAGGATCTTACGGGAAATATCGAAGTTCTTTTGTTTTCAAAAACTTACGACAGATATTCGTCAATGCTCGAAGAGGATAAAATTGTCCTTATTTCAGGGAAAATCAGCATAAAATCCGACTCCTTTAACGACGAATCGGAGGAAGAGGAAACGCACGAAACGGCGTCTATAATCTGCTCTGATATTCAGGAAATAACAAGCCCCGATATGAAGATAGAAAAAATGCCCGAAAGACGGTCGTATGTTCCGAGAACGCAGACCCTTGTCGTAACGGTAACCGATAACGATTCTCCTAACCTTAATCGCTGCATAAATCTTCTTACGCAGAATATAGGTCCGTCGCCGGTTGAATTCTGCTTTGTAGATAAAGGCAAGAGGGCAAGATTCAGTGCAAATAATGTTCTCATAACGAATACTCTTCTTTCGGAACTCCGTAATATTCTCGGTGACCTTAAAGTACAGGTGAAATAATGATATCCGTAACAAAGAAATATGAAAACGGAAAATTTTCCTTTCTGCTTTGCGAAGACGGAAGGGAAAAATGCGAATGTTTCTTTTTGCCGATGTCGGCTGAAATAACCGAACTTTCCGTTTATTGCGAAACTTCGGAAGAAGAAAAAAGAGCCGCCGTGCTTTCGGTTCTCGGTTTTCTCGAAAATTCTGGAAAAACAGAGGCTTATTATATAGGAAAGGGATTGGAAGACCTTTTCTTAAACCTTGGGTTTACAGCAGCGGAGGGCAAACTTTCCGTATCTCTTGTCGGATATTTTACCTGCGGCTGCAATAAATCAAAATAATCTCTGCCCGTCAGCCGACGGGCGGCTTTTTTTTGCCAGATTTTTTAGCATTTATAAGGTTTTGACTATTTACAAATCAGTAAAAAAATGTTATAATCATTACAATAAGTTTTTATGAAGGAGACATGGCTTTGAGCTTTGAAAAAGTTGACAAAACCGTAATGAAAGAAACCCTGTATATTTCCGTATGGGTTCTTATTTTAAGTGCCGTCACGCAAGCCGTTTTTCTTGTAATCGGCAAGTGGTCGCTTTCTGTGCTTTTCGGAAATCTTTTAAGCGGTGTCACGGGAATTCTCAATTTCTTTCTTATGGGGCTTACCGTTCAGGCGGCAGTCATAAAAGACGAAAAGAAAGCGGCTCTTTCCATGAAAGTTTCGCAGATTCTCAGAATGCTTCTTATCTTTGCCGTTGCCGCAGTAGGCGTTCTTCTCGATTGCTTCAATAC
>CAKSPP010000020.1 GCA_934481505.1 uncultured Eubacteriales bacterium | reverse complement strand
CAGCAACGCTTTCAAAAAAGAATGGGAGCTTTATTTCAAGAAACCCTACTCCCCTGTCGGCGACGATATAAATTCACAGTATCTTGCGTCGGTTCTCAAAGGAAAACTCATATACAGAAGTATAGCGTTCCTTGCAACGGCACTGAAAAGCTATGCGAAATACCACACCGATAAAGACCTTAAAATATTGGTACAGACCCACGGCTTTCTCGGAAATATACACAGCAAAACGATAACACCGATTAAGAAAATAACCGAAAGCCGATATATCGACGGAATAGTTGTTGAAGCCGATTCCTTGACGCAGATAATAAGCGAAGATTCAAAAACGAACACCCGACTTTTCGAGGCGGCGTTCATTGAATTCAACTCAATGAAAGAATGTCTGCGTTTTGACGATAAGGAAATCTGGTTCGCTTTCGATTCTCTTCACAAAAATCCGCTGGCAACCTGGAAAGAACATCTCAACGATTTTTTAACAAAGTTCTGTGCGGCTCTTCTTGTCCCCGATGTAAAGAACTATGTTATGGCGAAAAATCCCGAGAACGAATATCTGCATAACAGAGCGGAAATTCCATCCGAATATTCCGAAATGCTGCAAAACTTCATAAATACGCTTTCAAAGCCGAAAGAAACAAATACTCAGGTTTGGGAGGGTTCGGACGACAACCCGATAGGGATTTTTATTTCCGACAACAGCATGTATCAGCAGGTCTACCCTGCCGACGACGCTTACGGAAATATAAACCGCAAAGATATAAACGATTTCAACGATTTTTACGGACTTGCTCATCCGTTTTTTTCGGGCGGACAGAAAATAAGTATGATACCGGTAGAGCACGTTATTTCCGACACCCGTTACTTAAATAATTACAATGTAATGCTTTTAAGCTACGACTTTATGAAGCCGTCGCGTCCGTCGCTGCACTATGCGATAAACGAATGGGTGCGTTCGGGCGGAGTTCTCGTCGTTGCGGGAACGGATAACGACAGCTATAACAATCTTGACAATTGGTGGAATAAAGAGCCAAACAATTATAAAAACCCGATGCAGCACCTTTTCGAAATGCTCGGAGTCACCGCAAAAGTCGAAAATCTCCGCGAAAAAATCAAGAAAACAAGCCGTTTTGAAAAAATCTTTTCCGACGGAATTTTTCCTGTCGGCAACGGCGTTTTTGCGTATTTCCCAGAAAGACCCGCCAGATGTATGTCGGACGAACTTTATTCGAATTATTTAAGAGAGCTTGTTTTCGCGGCTGTCGCCAAAAAGAAAATATCCTTTATCGAGAAAGCTCATTATTCTTTGAGGAAAGGACCTTACAAGGTAGTTGCCGACATTTCAAACGGAAATTCTTCTTACTCGCAAGAGGGACTGTTCTGCGACCTTATAAGTTCGTCACTTGCCCTTACCGATAAAATTTCGCTTGAAGACAGCCCCTATCTCTTCGTCTATGACTTAAAGAATAAGCATGACGTTGAATTTGATATAATAGCGGCGTCGGGAAAGGTTTCAGACTTAAAAATCAAAGAAAACGACATCACTTTCAAGATAAAAACAAGAGCCGACACCGACGGACATCTCCGTTTCTATTACCCCGACGACTGCACGGTCGAAATAAACGGAGAAGAAACAGAGATAATCAAAGAAGATTCTGAAAGCAATACTTTTCTCATAAGAATTCCGGGAGATGAAAAACCGCTCACGGTAAAAGTAAAGAAAATAAGGAAAACAGTATGACCGTTTACGATAATTTGGATTTTGACGGGGCACTTTTCGATATGGACGGACTTGTCCTCGACACCGAAAAAGTGTATCACAAAGTATGGAAAGAAGCAGGCAAAGCCTACGGATACGACGTGACCGAAGAAATGGTTTCGTCGCTTATGGGCGGAGGCTACGACAACACAAAGGCGATGTTTGAAAGAATTTTCGGCAAGGATTTCCCGTTTGACAAAGTCAGAAAACTGAGGACGGAAATGCTTGAAGAAGTTTTCAGAAAAGAGCCGCCGGAAGTAAAACCAGGTTTTAAGGAACTTATTTCTTACCTAAAAGAAACAGGAAGAAAAACCGCTCTTGCAACGTCAACCGAAAGAGAAAGAGCAATAAGGCTGCTGGCGTCGGCAGGAATTGCGGAAGACACATTTGACGAAACAGTCTGCGGAGACGAAGTTTCGGAAAGCAAACCGAACCCCGAAATTTTTATCAAAGCGGCAAAGAAAATAGGCGTCCCCGTCTCAAAATGTCTCATTTTCGAAGATTCTTTTAACGGAATAAGAGCGGCTCATGCCGCAGGGGCAATGCCGATAATGGTACCCGACACGGTCTTACCGACCGAAGAAATAAAAAATCTCTGTTTCAGAGTTCAGAAAACTCTTTGGAGGCTTTAATATGAAAAAATTCAGAACGGCGGTTTCCGCTACAATAATGGTTTTCGCGGCGATAATCGGATTCTTTGCGGGATCTGAATTCGGCGACGCTTTCGGCGGAGCGATACTCTGCACGCTTATTGCGGGAATATCATGCTTGGTTTATGTAACGGACAATAGAGAATAAAGGCGTTTTACAAAAGAACTCCCGATTTCAAAAGAAATCGGGAGCATTTTTTATTTCTGTGCGGATATAATGTTTTTATAGAAGCGGACGGCTCCGGGAAGACAGTTATATTCGATATTCTCGTTAAGTCCGTGCATTCCTTTCATCTGTTCAGGTCCGTAAATTACGGGAGCAAAACGAATACAGCTCTTGCATATCGGCTGATAGAACTGTGCGTCCGTTGCCCCTGTCATAACGTAAGGACTTGACGCAAGCCCCGGGAATGTCTTCGCAACTGTATCTTCGACAAGATGAAACGCATCGCCGTGGATATCGACGGGCGGAGTATAGTCGTTTGAATGAATGACTTCGGTTTCAAGACCGTATTTATCGGCAAGGTTCTTGATTATTTCAAGGCTTTCTTTTTCACCCTGATGCGGAATAAAACGCATATTTGCACCGATAGACGCTTCCTGCGGAATAACATTATAGGCGTCGGAACCCGACATTGTTGTAAAGGCTATCGTCGTTTTGAGCATCGCTCCCGCCTGAGCACTCATTTCGGGAAGCAGCATTTTAAGAAGCGGACGGAAAAGCCAGAGATTTCCGAAAACAAAACGAAGTCCGAACGGAGCGTAAGGTGCAAGCGACGAGAACATCGCTGCAACTTCGGGAAGCATTTTTTTCTTAAACGGAGATTTCTTTTCAACGCTGTCGACAAACGCCGAAAGTCTTGCGACAGGAGTGTTTTTCGACGGTGCGGAAGCGTGTCCGCCGGTGCTTCTTGCGGTAAATTTAACGTCGGCTTTTCCTTTTTCGAAAACGCCAATCATCGCGAAATTCCCGTGGATTCCGCCGATAGGATCGGTAATAATAGCCCCGCCCTCATCGCAGACAAGGAACAGTTCAACGCCGCGGCGTTTGAGTTCTTCGACTATCTTCGGAGCTCCGTCCCCTGCCCATTCTTCGGTGCAGGAAGACGCCAGATAAACATCGGTCGGAGGAACGAAGCCTTCGGAAAGCAGTTCTTCGGCAGCCTCAAAAAACGCCATTACGGAGCATTTAGTGTCGGAAGCACCCCTGCCCCAAACCTTACCGTCGGCAATATCTCCCGAAAAAGGCTCATGTTCCCATTTGCCCTCCGCAGGGACGACATCCTGGTGGCTCATAAGCAAAATAGGCTTTTCGGATGACTTGCCTTTCCAGTAGTAAAGCAAGTTTCCGTCAATTTCGGTTCTTTCGAGTTTTTCGTTAACAAGCGGAAAAAGCTTTTCCAGAACCTTATGAAAGCCTCTGAATTTTTCCTCGTCATGGACGTTTGCATAAGAGGTCGTGTCGTATTTTATCATTTCGGAAAGTTTTTTTGCGAGAGCCAACGCCTCTTCTTCGTTTTCGGAAGGACGGTAATCGGAAGTTTTGCCTTTCATAAAAACCGTGCGAAGAAGAGCGATAAGCAGAAGCAAAACGATAATTCCGGGAATTATCAGAAGATAAATCATTTCTTTTCACCCTTTTTCTGTTTTTTATAGAAGAAAAACGCAATTCCTATCGCGATTGCTCCCGACGGGATAATCATAAAGCTCGTCGAAGAAACAAGGGACGGAACAAGAATGAAAAGCACGCTCATAAAGACAAGCGGAACAAGAGCGATTTTCATATTTTTGCGATAATATTTATATGCCATAGCACCGAAAAGTGCGGGAACGACATTATCAAACGCCGGAGAAAGAACCGGGCTTTGAAGTATCGGCTGCAACGGTGCGAGAAGCAAAACGCCGAGAGCAAGCACAAGAATTGTGACAAGAGACGATGTTGCAATCGAAAGGGTGGAAATTATTTCGTTTTCCGCAGTTCCGGTTTTCGCTCCGACCATATCTCTTGCGTTTACCGCACAGGGAATTTTCATATTGATAAGATTTCCCGTTATAAAAGCGAGATATCCGCCGCCCGAACCGAGCATAGGCGTATAGATAAGGAATTCGGCGATGCTGCTTATAAGCCAGATAAGACCTACGGAAAGAAAGGCTTTTGCAACAGCTGAAATATCGGGATAGGTACCGAGATACGCACCTATAAGGAAAGGTGCACCGACAAGAAGCACGAGAGCTATAATGCTGACGGTTCTGCCGATTATATGCGTTGTTTTGCTGTATTCTGTCCAGCGTTCGTTATTATCCATAACATTACACCCCCTGTATAAGTTTTACTACGACTGCGGCAGCCATACCGATTATCATGCTGCCCGCAATCGAGAAGTTATCGACCCATGCAAGTTTTTTCTTTTCGGAAAGATAAACAAACAGAGCCATCATGGCGGCAGCGACAAGCGAAACGATTATCGGTGTGAAGTCGCCCGAAAAAGTAAACAAGCCTTTTCCCGAAACGAAAGCACCTATGTAGCTGCCCATATAAGCACTTACAAGACCGATAAACATTGCGGTCATTGCGGTATCTCCGAAGCCTACGGCGGAAGAGCCGGACGGTTTTCCGCTCAATTTTTTCGTATATTTTTTATTGAAGAAAATTGAAAGAACCATGCCCCAGATTATACATACGCTCATAAGAAGAGCTATGGTCGGGAACGCACTCAAAGTCATTGTCGACGCCGAAAGCTGACCGATACCTATCTGTTCGGCGGCGGCGGTCGCAACCTGCGTTTCGTAGTGCAAAGCACCTATAACCGAGAGACGAAGCCACGGCCACGGTGTTCCGAGACTTCCCGAAAGAGCGATGACTCCGATAAGAATTCCGATACTCGGAAGAGCCGAGAATGTCGCACTCGAAACGATAACGCGTTTCATTTTTGTCGTATCCATACCGATTGCTTTTCCGGCTTTGTAAGCCCTGATAAGGAAAACAACGCAGACGATTGCGACAAAGGCGACTATTCCTCCGCATATCAGATACATCGGAGCACTGTTGAGTTTTTCCAATACAGTCATATTTTTCCCCTGCCTATTCAATAATTTTGCGGGGTCTTCCCCGCTTTTTTATTTCTGTCATTTTTATATATTTTTCGCGGTTTGCCTTGTTGAATTTAAGAAAATCCTTTTTGAAACCCGAAAAATCGAAAGACGGAAGTTCGTCCGCAAGCATTTTTACGCCCGCAAGAACAGTTTCCGTCATAATATCAAGCTTGGTTAACGCCGAAGCGTCGCGGTATTCGCGGAAAGAAACAAAAACATAAGCCGCCGCGGTTTTTGAATGAAAAGAGATATGCTCCTCCCACTCCGACAGGCTGCTTTTTGAATTTTTGGAAGAAAGAACGGAAATTATCCCGAATTTCTCAATAGATTCAACATTTATCCCCTCAAAAAACAATTTCATATCCGAACGGAATTCTTCCGTAAGAGCTTCGGGAAAATATTTTTCGCCGGGTTCCTCCGGAAACAAAAGAGAAAACTCCATTATTCTTTACCTATCGCCTTATTGAGGACAGGCAAAATTCCGTAGCCGTCGGTAATATGGCACGGCATTTGGTAGATATCGTGTCCCGGATACTGATTCCCCTCGATAAGCTGAATATCGTCGTCCGAAACCGCGATATCCCACGCCGTATAGCCTATCTGAGGGACGACAGTCGCTGCCTCCTTCACGGTTGCAACAGCTTCGGAAAATTTCGGTATATGAAAACCGATAATTTCGGTGCCGGTATCGGGATGTTTATCAAAAGTTTCGCCTAATTTATCCGCTCCGGGCGTTGAAATTATTCCCGTTTCTTTATCGATAACCGCGGCAAGTCCTCCGCTGTTCAGGTTATCGACGACGCTCTTTCCCATACCCATGCGGATACCCGCAAAAACAAGAGAAACTTTTCCTTTATAATTTATGGTGACAAGCCTCAAAGTATTTAAGCTGTTCGGGAAAAGCCGCATAAGGTCTTCATGCTGTCTTACGAATTCCTCGACTAGGACTTGTCCGTTATCGAGAAGTGCAGAATAAAGAGCCCTTACATCCGTTTCGCCGTCAATTGTTATCTTTTCGATTCCCTTGCCGCATTTTCCGTCTATCGGCTTTACGATTATAACGGGATATTTCCCGACAAAAGAAGAAAAATCTTCAAGAGACGTTATTCGCAGGTCAAGCCAGCCGCGTTTTATGTATTTTGCAAAACGCTTATTGAATTCTATCTTATCGTTGAAGATATCCCAATAATTCTTATCATTGAGAAGCTTTACGAATTCGTTGTTTTTGCCGCGGGTAACATGGGTTTTTCGCTGTTTTGCGTTCAGATTATAGAACTCAAAAACAACGTAATCCATATATCCAGCCATATAGCGGAAACCGCACCAGACCATATCGACAAGGATAAAAAAGGTCGGTTTTGAAGTCTTTTTATGAATGAGTTTCGCCTGCGTTATCATATTGCCGAAGCTCATTCTTTTTATTCGGGTAAAAAGATAATTTACTTTACTCATTTGAAAAATTCGCCTGTTTTCGTCAGAAGTTCGTTATATAAATCGGTAATTATTCCGATAATGCCCCACGAGACAAGTTTGTCGTCAAAGACGACAGCCGCCGTGCAAGTGCCGATAAAAAGCAGCAGGGAAATTATTCCCATCACTATTCCGGCTTTTGCTTTTCCTCCCGAATTCGGTGCTTTTATCGACTTTGCTCCCGAAACTATCGCACAGATTGCAATCGGGAAAAGGACAAAGAAAAAGAGAGAAAAAATTCCTTTGACCATTGCTCCCGCGGCTTTTCTGTCGAGTTCTACTTTCGGGATATGCAGATTTTTGTTTTCGGGAGTTATCGGGGCGTCGTTTATGTTGTCGCCCTTTAAGCGAACATCGGGATTATACGAAAAGAGTTCGTCTAAATTTTCATCGGGAAGCCCGTTAGTCATAAAACACCTCAGTTGGTTATTACCGTTATGCCCTTGTTTTTAAGAGCGTAAAGGTCGGAATCGCTTACGGTCGAATTCGAGCAGGTTACGCTGTTCAGACTTCGGCAGCCCGCAAGAGCCGATATATTTTTCGGAGAATTTCCGCTTATGTTAAGAGTTGTGAGATTTGAAAGCGAAGTAAGCGGCGAAACATCGAAAAACTTATTGTTTCTTATGTCAAGCGTCTGCAATCTCGAAAGTTTTGCGACAGAAGAAAGCATTGAATCGCTCATTTCGGTATTTACGGCGACAAGATGTTTGACATTTGTCTGCGAAAGCACTCCGAAATCGGAAATCTTATTTCCGCTGACATTCAAAGTCGTAAGATTTGAAAGGGACGAAAGGCTTTCAAGAGAAGTGAGAGCATTCGAAGAGATGTCAAGGTTTGTAAGAGAAGACATTCCCGAAAGAGCACTTATATTATAGAGTTTGTTATTCGAAAGATCGAGCGTCGTGAGAGATGTCACCCGGCGGAGAGCTTCTATCGAAGAAAGCTGATTTCCCGAAGCACTTAAACTCTTCAAAGAAGAAAGTTCGGAAATTGCGGAAACCGTTGTGATAAGGTTTTCAGACACATCGGCGGTTTTCAGTTTTGTCATCGAAGACAGAGCCGAAATATCCTGAACAAAGTTTTTCGATATATTGATTTCGGTAAGAGAAGTAAGTCCCGAAAGAACCGAGATATCCTTTATATTATTATCGCTTATCGAAAGGCTCTTGAGTTTAACGAGTTTTGAAATCGGTTCGGCGTCGGATATCGTGTTTTTATCAAGAACAAGATTTTCAAGCCATGTCATTGACGAAATTGCGTCCAGAGCTTTCGACGCGACTTTGCAGTTCGTAAGATCAAGTTCTTTTACATTAAGAAGAGACGGAAGTATCGAGAAATCGGTTATTCCCGTTTCTCCGTGAAGAACGACGGATGTAAGATTCGGGATCGCCGCAAGGTCTTCAAGGGTTGTTATCTGACCCGTTACGGCGGATGTTTCTTTCGTCGCGTTCGTAAAGGCTGTTATTCTTTCAAGGTCTCCGTAAAGAATTGTTCCCTTAGGCTTATTTATAAGAACTCTTACGATAGCCTCGACTTTCGGATCGACAAATTTATATTCGGTATTTCTGTTATAAACACTAAACGCTGCGTTATATTCGTTGCTTATATATCCCTCTTCCGAAACGGCAACGGCACGCAGAGTTATCGAATTGCGTTCAAGCTTTATCGGATTTCCGTCATAAACGCTGCTTTCGAAATCGGGAACCGAACCGTCGGTCGTATAGTAGACAGTACAGTTTTCGTCAGCCTTGATTGTAATGTCGACGGCGGAATCGTAGTTTCCCGAAGCGGGAGAAACGGACGGGGTCGCAGGCAGTTTTTCAAGCACCTTCATTGACATATAGCTCGAATCTATCCCGTTTATAAAGTCGAACGCCGCCTGGAATTTTCCCTGCAAAGCAAGAGCCTTTATATATTCGAGATAGGAATCTATATTTCTCGGATTGAGTTCAATGCTGCGTGCAAGAACTCTTTCGGCTTCCGTATAGTTTTTCTCCTGCATATAGATATCCGCAAGCAAGGTTCTCGCTCTCGTATATGTTTCGTCGAATTTAAGGCAGGCTTCAAGCTCTTTTTGAGCCGACTGAATGTCGCCTTTTTCGATATACGAAGTTGCCCTGTCGTAATATCTCTGGGAAAATCCGAAGAAGTTTTTATCCTGGGAATATATAAATATAAATATGGCGATAAGACCGAAAACTATAAACGAGATAAGAAACGAATAATAAAACGTGCGGGCGTAATGACCCTTTATCTTTTCGGATCTTTTCGATTCGTTTTCCTTTTTATCGGCTTTCGAAACTATCTTCTTTTGCTTATCGGTTTTATTTGCGTCGTTCATCAATGCACCTCCGAAAAACAACTTTTTTCTATCTTACAGTATATACTATTTTTTGCTAATAGTCAAGCCGAAATTCATAAATCATATACATTTCTCGCACCGCATATATTTTAGAAAAAAGGAGGTTTCAAAAATGCGTTCGAAAATTATTTCCGTATTGGTCTTAACCGTATTTTTTCTTTCTCTCCCCTTTGCCTGCGGACTGTTTTCGTCAAAAGAAAAGCAAACGGAAGTTTTCAACCGAAACGATTATACGATAAAAAGAGATATCACCGTAAAAATTTTCGATAAAAAAACAGATAAAACCGAAGACATAAGCCTTTCGGAATGTATATACAGGCAGATAGTTGCCGACGGGGCGGATATTTTTTCGGACGAAGCGGTAAAAGCCGTTGCATGTGCGATATGCAGCGACATGCTTTACGACAGGACTTTCTCAAAAAAGACTCACCCCGACGCGTTTTTATGCACCGGCTGCTCCGACTGCAACAATATTTCAGTTCCCGAACGAACCCTTTCGGAAAACGAGAAAAACAGGGTTATTTCGCTTGTTTCGGAAGTTATAGACACTGCCGTTTTTTATGACGGACAGGCAATCATCGGAGCGAGAACCTTTTGTTCTTCCGGCAAAACGGAAAATGCCGAAGAAATTATCGGTAAAAATTTGCACTACTTAAAATCAAAAGACAGTTTCTGGGACACGACCTCTCCCTCTTTTTCATCGGAAGTTTGAAATCACCGAAAAAACCGCGACAGGCTCGGTAAAAGAAATAACCGTTTTCGGCAAAAAGGTTTCGGGAGTTGATTTCTGCCGCGAATTCGGAATTCCGTCGGTAAATTTTACTTTTGAGATTTCCGACGGAACGGTTGTATTTTCGGCAAAAGGAAAAGGACTTTGCCTGGGACTCAGCGAAGACGGAGCAAACTGTCTTGCAAAACAGGGATATACCTATGCGGAAATTCTTAAATATTACTATTCACAGGTCGAAATAAAAGCCGTTTCCGACGACGATTTTTATTGACTTTATCTTATAAATATGATAAAATCAAGGGAATAAAAATACGGAGAAATAAAAATGAAGAAAATACCGAGTTTTGAAGTGAACCACGAAAAATTAAAAGAAGGAATATATGTTTCAAGAAAAGACAAAGTCGGAGAAAATACGGTAACGACCTTTGATTTGAGATTTACGATTCCGAATAAAGAACCCGCAATGGATACCGCCGCGGTTCACGCAACAGAACACCTTGCCGCGACATTTTTACGCAACGACAAAAAATGGGCTGAAAAAATCATATATTTCGGACCTATGGGCTGCCGCACGGGCTTTTACCTTATCGTTTCGGGAGATCTTTATACGAAAGACATTTTCGAACTTGTAAAAAGATGCGTTGAATTCTGTATCGGTTATGAGGGTAACATTCCCGATTCGTCGGCGAGAGACTGCGGAAACTATCTTGACTTAAACCTCGAATTTGCGAAATTCTACTGCCGTAAATATTACGATAAAGTCCTGTCCGAATATTCAGAAGACAGAACGGTTTATCCCGAATAATTATGGAAAAGAGCGAAATAAAACCGTATAACGATTTAAGCGGATACTTAAAGAGAACATACGGAGAGAAAATATATAAAATATCCTTAAACGGGAATATGACCTGTCCGAACAGAGACGGAAAAGTCGGAGTCGGCGGCTGTATTTTTTGCAGTGCCGGAGGTTCGGGAGACTTTGCCGCGAATTCTTCCATGTCTATATACGACCAGATTGAAGAAGCAAAGAAAAAAGTCTCAAAAAAAATCAAAAACGGGAAATATATCGCATATTTTCAGGCGTTTACAAATACTTACGCTCCCGTAGATTATCTTGAAAAGATTTTCACCGAGGCGATAAGCCACCCCGATATCAAGATTTTGTCAATTGCCACCCGCCCCGACTGCTTACCCGACGATGTTTGCGATTTGCTCGAAAGATTAAATAAAATAAAGCCCGTATGGGTCGAACTCGGCTTGCAGACAATTCACGAAGAAACCGCAGTAAAAATAAACCGAGGCTATCCCCTGCCCGTTTTCGACAAAGCCGTAAACGACTTGAAAAAACGAGGAATTTCGGTCATAGTTCACGTCATTATCGGACTTCCGGGCGAAACAAAAGAAATGATTTACGAAACAGTCGAATATCTTTCGAAAAAAGATATCGACGGCATAAAGCTTCAACTTCTGCACGTTATAGACGGCACGCCTCTTGCCGAAATGTGGAAACGAGGAGAATTCAGAACGCTTGAAAAGGAAGAATATACCGATATTCTGCTCGGCTGTATCGAAAGGCTGAACCCGAAAACGGTCGTTCACCGAATTACGGGAGACAGTCCGCCCGACCTTTTGCTTTCTCCCGAATGGTCGCGTTATAAATGGTCGGTTCTCAACTATATTCTTGCAGAGGCGAAAAGGCGGAATTCATATCAGGGAAAACTTTTCGGAGGGGAAAATGACTGAAATTCAAAAAGATTTATTTTCGCTTGCCGACGCCGACTATAAGGCGTTTCATTCAAAGCTGATACCGAATATTTCTCCCGAAACGATAATCGGCGTAAGAACGCCCGTATTGAGAAAATATGCGGCGACGGTTTTCAAAAGCGGAAATTACAAAAAGTTCTTAAAAACTCTTCCTCATAAATATTACGAAGAAAACAATCTTCACGGGATGATTATCGAAAAGATAAGGGATTGCGACGAAGCAGTCGCTCTTCTTGACAGTTTTCTTCCGTATGTTGACAACTGGGCGACCTGCGACCTTATTTCCCCGAAAAGCTTTTCAAAAGCCCCCGAAAAAGTAATCGCAGCGATTAAACGCTGGATAAAATCGGATAAAACATATGAAGTGAGGTTTGCAGTCGTCATTTTAATGAAATATTTCCTTGACGATAATTTCTTACCCGAATACGCAAAAGCCATCGCCGAAATAAAATCGGACGAATATTATATAAATATGGCAAAAGCCTGGTATTTCGCGACAGCACTTGCAAAACAGAGAGCCGAAATTCTCCCGTATTTTGAAGAAAAAAGGCTTGACACTTGGACTCACAACAAGGCGATAAGAAAATCGATAGAAAGCTACCGGATTTCCCCGGAAGATAAAGAATATTTAATAAAACTTACAGTCAAATGAAAAAGGATACCCTTGGGTATCCTTTTTCATTATTTTTTATTTATATCGATAAGTCTTGTTGTGCTCTGGCTGTAATATGCGGCGATAACGTCGGCAAGGGCAAGAGCTGTGTCGATACTCGTCATACAGGGTATCTGCAAGTCCATAGCCTTGCGGTAAAGCACCCTGAAATCTCCGACGGAGGAATCCATAACCGCACCCGTATATACGACATAATTTACGGTTCCGTTTTCGAGAAGGTCATTTATATCGCTGTTTTCCCAGACATTGCGTGCCGTGACGACGTCTATTCCTTTCGAGCGGATAGCCTTTGCCGTGTCGGGCGTTGCATAAATTTTTATTCCGAGATCGGTAAACTTTTCGGCAAGAGCGATAGCGTCGGAATAGTCATAGTCTTCAACCGATATAAGTATTCCTCTGTTCGGCTTTTTCTTTATTTCGGCAACATCTATTCCGCTTGCGGCAAGCCCCTTATACAAAGCCTCGGCTTTTGTTCTTCCGATTCCGAGGACTTCGCCCGTCGATTTCATTTCGGGTCCCATAATGGTGTTTGCGTCGGCAATTTTTTCAAAGCTAAAAACAGGAACCTTCACGGCGTAGTATTTGGAAGTTTCGGCAAGCCCCGTTTCATATCCCATTTCGGAAAGCTTTTCGCCGAGCATTGCACGGCTCGCGATATCGACCAT
>CAKSPP010000019.1 GCA_934481505.1 uncultured Eubacteriales bacterium | reverse complement strand
GTATCACAGATTCCGACGCTCACCAGGGGATTGCCGCAATCGTCAACGATTTCGAATATTCCTCCGTCGGAGAAATTCTCGATTATGCCGATAAAAAAGGTGAAAAACCGTTTATCGTCATTCTCGACGGCGTTTGCGATCCGCATAATCTCGGAGCGATTATAAGGACATCGAACGCCTGCGGAGTTCACGGAATTATAGTTCCGAAAAGAAATTCCTGTGCACTCACCTCCACCGTTTTCAAAGCGGCGGCGGGAGCTTGCGAATACATGAAAATTGCCCGTGTTTCGAATATCGCCGGGACAATAAACGAATTGAAAAAGGCGAATATCTGGATATATGCGGCGGACGGCGGCGACGAAACCGCGACCGACATATATAAAACGGACATGACGGGAGCGGCGGCGGTCGTTCTCGGCGACGAGGGCAAGGGAATTTCGGAACTCGTCAAAAAAGAAAGCGATTTCAAAATAAAAATACCGATGAAGGGAGAAATTTCCTCCCTTAACGTGTCGGTTGCCGGAGGAGTTATTCTTTACGAAATCCTCCGCCAAAGAGGTTAATTATGGATAAAGCGGACTTTCTCAAAAAGCAGCGTTCCACAATGCGGAAGACAAGCGATTTTATATTGCTGAAATTTATCATAGTCGCGATTGTTGCGGTTCTTGATACTCTTTTCGTCATTCTGCGTATGCCGCCCGTCGCGATGGGCATTTGGGGAATAATCTTCTGCGTTGTCGTATATCTCGCGGCTTTTACCGAAATGAACGACGTTTTCCGCTCGGTTTTCAAGTGGAATGCGTCAAACGACAGTTTTGAGGCGTTTGCCCTTATTGCGGTTCTGCTGCGGTCGGTTTCGTTGATTTTCATACAGGGAGTAACGACCGAGGTCTTTTCCCCGATGCTTTTCGTTTCGATTGCGATTTCCTTTGCCGCAAAGAGAGCCTTTGCAACGGGAATAAAGCATAATATCGAAACGCTTGCGGCGTCGGACGGGGCTTACCTTATCGGAAGTTTCAGAGACGAAGCCGGAAGAAAATATTGCAAAGCAGGCAAAAGCGACGAACTGCCGGACGTTATTTCCCGCAGTTACGCGATAGACCCCTCCGAAAGAAGAGGAAGACGGTTCGTTCCGATAATGTTCGCCGTCATATTGCTTTTGTCACTTGTCGTCATGTATATCAAGGGCTTTTCGATGTTTTTCACCGCCCTTTCGGCTATGTCGATTGTCGCGGCGTCCTTTTCGGGAGAGCTTGCGTTCGTTCTTCCCTATAATACGATGCAGTCGCGTATGAGAAGAAAGGGAATGGTTTTCTTCGGATATTCGTCGATTGCCTCGCTCAAAGACGTTTCGTCGATTATCGTCGACGACAAAGAGCTTTTCCCGCCCGAAAAGACGGCTGCCAAAAAGATGACGATAAAGACGACCGAAACCGAAACCGCGGTAAGATATGTCGACAGAATTCTCAAAGAAGTAAATTCGCCTGCGGCGGGCGTTTTCGACGGGCTTGACGCTCTCAATAACGAAATTCCGCTCACGGTCGAAGATGTAAAATACATCAAGGATCAGGGAATTTCCGCAAAGATAAACGAAGACAAAGTTCTTTTCGGAACAAGAAACCTGCTGCTCGCAAACAACATCGAGCCTTACAGTCAGGAAAAAGAAGCCTCTCTTATCGCGGAAAACTGCATAATGCTTTATCTTTCGATAAACGGCGAACTTTCGGCGGCAATGCTTTTCGAATATCGATGCAGCGAAGAAATGCAGAAAAAAATTGCGGAAGCGACCGAGCTTGACTTCTTTATAAAGACAAAGGACGTCGCTCTCGACAAAACGCTTATCGAAAAGGATTTCGGAATTAAGAAATCAAGAATTTTCATAACGAACGAAGCCGAATATGAATTTTTCGACGAATATGAAAAGAATTTGCTTTCGGGACACGCCAAAGTCGCGATGGTCTCGACATCGGGAACGACCGAGCTTGCGAACACCGTTCTTCTCGCAAAAGATATGGCGTCGGTCTTCAAATTCACGATAAAAAGCAAACATCTCGGAATAGTTATCGGCGTTCTTTTATGCTTTGCGGCATTACTGCTCGCCCCGTCCTCAATGAATTTCGCATGGCTTTTGATTTACAACCTCATTTGGCTTTTGACGATAGTTGTTCTTTCAACATACAGAAGAAAATAGATTGGAGTAACGAATATGTCCGGACATTCTAAATGGAAAAACATAATGCACAAAAAAGAGAAGACCGACGCCCAGAGAGCGAAAGTCTTCACTAAAATCGGAAGAGAAATAACCCTTGCGGTAAAAGAATCGGGTCCCGATCCCGTTTCGAATACCAAGCTCCGCGACCTTATCGCGAAAGCAAAGGAAAACAATGTTCCGAACGATAATATCGAAAGAGTTATCAAAAAGGCGTCCGGAGGCGACGACGGCACCAACTATGAAGAAATTCAGTATGAGGGTTACGGACCGAAAGGCGTTGCGATAATCGTAGAAACCCTTACCGACAACAGAAACAGAACCGCGGGCGACCTTCGCCACTATTTCGATAAATACGGCGGAAATCTCGGTCAGACAGGCTCGGTTTCGTGGCAGTTTGAAACAAAGGGCGTTATGGTAATCGAAAAAGAAGACCTTGACGAAGACAAACTTATGGAAGACCTTTTCGATGTCGAAGTCGACGACTACGCCGAGGAAGAGGAAGTTTTCGAAGTTTACACCTCTCCCGACACCCTTTCCGAAACAAAAGAAAAACTTGCGGCAAAAGGCTATAAATTCCTTTCCGCGGAAAAAGAACAGGTTCCGGGAACTTACATTTCGCTTACCGACGAAGACGACGTAAAGAATATGCAGAAACTTCTCGACATTCTCGAAGACGACGACGATGTTCAGAACGTATGGCATAACTGGGACGAGAAATAATGAAATTTGAGGAAACGCTTATTGCGGCAAGGGAAAAACGCGGACTTTCTTTAAGGGAAGCGGCGGCTCAGATCGGAATAAGCCACACCTACCTTTCCGCTCTCGAAAAGGGCTTTGACCCTCGGAGCGGAAGGGAAATTATTCCGTCGCAGAGAGTTCTTTTGAGGATTGCGAAAGCTTACGGACTCGATTATAACCGAGTGCTTTCATCTTTCCCGATAACGCCGGGAAGAGACCTGTATACAGATATGGGATACAGACTCAAAGAACTGAGAAAAGAAAACCCGGAAAAATTCAGGGAAATCCTCGAAATAGTATATTCGGATTAAGATTTGAACCCGACAGAAAAAACTGTCGGGTTCGTTTTATTTTTCAAGATATTTCTGTGCCTGTGCGTTAAAGAGTTCGGCATATTTGCCGTTAAGCTCCAAAAGGTCACGGTGCTTGCCCATTTCGACAATTTCACCGTAGTTAAGCACTATAATCTTGTCGGCAAGAGTAGCCGAAGAAAGACGGTGCGAAACGAAAATCGTGGTTTTGTTTCCGCGGAGTCTGTCGAACTGATTGAATATCTCCTGCTCGGCAATGGCGTCAAGGGACGCGGTAGGCTCATCGAGAATAAGGATATCGGAATCTCTGAAAAAAGCTCTGGCAACGGAAATTTTCTGCCACTGACCGATTGACAGCTCGGTGCTGTCCTCTTCGAAAATTCGCATAAGGTTCGTATCGAAACCGTTTTTGAGTTTTTCGATAAAACGTGTGGCGTCGCTCTGTTTTGCCGCCTCTTCGATAGCTTTTCGGTCGTCAATACGCGAAATCTGACCGAAACCGATATTTTCGGCGACGGTAAAGGCAAACTTTCCGAAATCCTGGAAGATTATTCCGTAAATATCGTAAAGCTCGCGGACGTCGTATTCCTTTATATCGTGACCGTCAAGCAGAATCCTGCCCTCCGACGGGTCGTAAAGACGGGTGAGAAGCTTGATAAGCGTTGTTTTGCCCGCACCGTTAAGTCCGATAAGGGCGATCGTCTCGCCGCTTGAAATCGTGAAATTCAGGTTTTTGAGAACGTATTTATCGGTCTTCGGATATGCGAAAGAAACATTTTCGAAAGTTATTTCGTGACCCGCTCCCTTATTTACTTCACGGGGAGGATTAAGGGACGGAACGATATGAGCTTCCTCATTCATAAATACAATAAGATTATCTATAAAGAGTGTTCCCTCATAGATACCTGCGGAGGTGCTTATAATCGACTCAACGCCGTTAGATATTGCAAGAAGAGCACCCGAATAAAGGCTGAAATCGCCGACGGTGAGAACCTGCGTAAAGACTCTCCACGCGATAAGCACCAACATTCCGCAATGAACCGCAAGTTCGGCAAAGCTTGTTACAAAGCCCCAAAGCCCCTCCGAAAGGATTATCTTTTTAACACCTTTGTAGTAGCCCCTGAAAGTCTTGTCGTATCTTTCCTTGAAGGTATCGGCAAGGTCGAAGAGTTTAACTTCTTTTACAAGGTCTTTATCGGTAAGAAGACCGCTGTAATAGGTCATCTGACGGCGTTTTTTCGAATGGTGACGGGTATAGCTGAACAGCTTTTTGCGATAGAAGAAATGTACGAGCGTTGACGGAACGGACATCAGGATAATGACGATAGGAGCCCACGGCAGAACGCTGCCGAGAATGACAATATAGCTTATAAAGCTGATTATCGAAGAAACTATCGCAAAGGACGACCACATGACCTGCATCGGGCGGGCACTGACTTCCTGATTTGCGTTTTCCATTTTGGAATAGAACTCCGGCATATCAAAGGACGCAAGGTCGAGAGTTTTCGCCTTGTTCATCATCTTTATGCGGATACTGTAAACAAGCAGGTCGTTCGAAACCCTTAAAATAAGGTCGTTTAAGGTGTTGACCACCTGCTGCGTTACCCAATAAATCATCTGGAAAATAAGAATTCCGATAATGAAAGTAAAGCCGCGGTCAAGAGTCCCTGCATAGGCATCGGACAGGGCGTCGATAACAAGTTTTGTTATTACCGAGCCGAGAACCGGCAGAACGCCGCCTAAAATCGAGGTTGCGGAAAGAGCCAAGAGAATTCCCGGTTTTGCTTCCCAGACGAGTTTATATATGTAGAGCAGGCGTTTCATCGTGCTCTTGAAATTGTTTGAGATAAATTTTACCCAGCCGCCGAAAGTCTTCGGTTTTGCCTGCGGTTTTCTTTCGGAACCCGGCGGAGGCATAGGAGGACGAGGCATACTACCCCTCCTTTCTTATATCAGAGTTGATTTGGTTTTTCATAAAAATAAGGGGCTGTAAAAAACTAATGTTAATTACAGCCCCTTCGCATGTTTATTAGGGGTAGGGACAAAACATTGCAGACATTCAATCTAATGAATGTTCCGAGTTTTTCCTTATTCCTTTTTCAGGAAATAAGAAAAATGTTCGGAGTGAATGAACCGAGGCGGAAACGCCCGCCGTTTTCGCTCTCCCGAAGCCATACAAAGGTACGGCGAGAGGCGAGGTGAATTCGCAGCGAAGCGTTCCGGACTTTTTTACATTTCCTGAAATTACTCGACCAAACCGCTTCGCTCTATACCCTGTATGAAGTATCTCTGAGCAAAGAGGAACACGATAAGCAGCGGCAGGATGAGAAGCAGAGACGAAGTGTCGAGAAGTGCCTGCATCTGGGTGGTGTCGCCCGAAGTTGCGGTCGTGACATTCATTATGGTGTTCGTCAGGATTTTAAGGTCGGGGATAAGCATCGTGTTGTAGGTGGTGTCGGTCCACTGCCATGTGAACGCAAAGAGGAATACGGTTATCATCATATTCGTTGCGTTCGGAAGCATTATCGAGAAGAAGGTTCTGAAATGACCCGCACCGTCGATGTAGGCGGACATTTCGAGTTCCTTAGGCATTCCTCGGAAGAACTGACGCATCAGGTAAATATAAAGTCCGTTTTTAAGACCGAGACCCATCAGAGCAAGGAACAAGAGGGCGAACGGGGTGTTTATAAGCGAAAGCCCTGTTCCCAAGAAATTGTTGAGGTTTACATAAAGCGGAAGGGTTATGGTCTGGGCAGGGATGATAAGCATCAGAAGAACAAGCAGGAACAAAAGGTTTTTGCCCCAGAACTTGAAACGCGCAAAGCCGTAACCGACCATTGTGCTTACGAACAGCTGCAAAACCGCAACTCCCAAAGAAAGGAGAGCCGTGTTTAAGAGTGCCGGCCAATAGTCAAGGCTGTTTACCGCCTTCTGAATGAAGTAGGTGCTGCCCTCACGCGGGATATACATAACCGTGTTGTCGGTTATATCGTTTGTACTCATGAAAGATACGATACCCTTAACGATAAAGGGGTAAAGTATCATAAACGAGATACCGATTATAAGAACAAGACGGACGATGTACCAGCAGAATCTGCCGAAACCTGCGAGATTGAGGTTCTTTCTTTTCCATCTGTCCCAGGTGATAACTTCTTCCTGTCTGCTGAGGATTTTTTCCTTTATCTTTTCCCAGATCTTTTTGAAGAAGTTGGGTTTTTTCTCGTTTACGGGGACTTCGCTCGGAGTTACTGTGTTGTTTTCCATTTTCATTTCCTCCTTTGCTTAGTCCTGGTATACTATCAGCTTCTTGACAAGCAAGAAGACGATAAGTACGAAGAGAATTACGACTATCGTATAAATCCATGAGAACGCCGACGCAACCTCGTATGTCGCCGCATTATCGAGATAACGGTTGATAAATGCGATTGCGGCGTTATCGGATTTAAGGAAGAGGTCGATAACCGTATAAAGCAGGTTTACAAGGATAAGCGGGCTTATCATCGGGAAAGAAATCTTCCAGAAGACTTCCCAGCCTGTCGCACCTTCAACCTTTGCGGATTCGTACATACTTACCGAGATACCCTGCAAGCCTGCAAGGAAGATAAGCATCTGAACACCGGAGGAGGTGATGACGGAATAAAGTCCGTCAACCGCTCCGAGGACGATATTCGAAAGGTCCGTATTGTTAAGGGTCTGTGTTACAAGGTTTTCGATCTGCTGATAGCCGAACAGGTTCGAGCCTGCGGCACCGCCCGTTTCCATCTTTCCTCCGGAGCTGTAAACATCGAGCATCGAAGACATCGAGTCGAGCTGGGAGATGATACCGGTCGAAATAATAACCGGGATAAAGAAGATAACACGGGCGACGGTTCTTCCTCTGAACTTCTGGTTAAGAAGGTTAGCCATGAAGAACGCGAATATGATAACTATGATAATCTGCGGGAGAAGAGCCGCTATTGATTCGATAACGGTTCTTAAAAATCCGTCTTCGACGAACAGTGCCTGATTGTAATTCTTTAAGCCCGCCCATTCGACTTTCCAGCCTTCCTGGGTGATGTTGATATCGCCGAAAGAATACATAAGGGACTGGAAGAGAACCGGGAGATAAACGAATGCCAAACCGATGATAATCGGCAGAGTAAAGATATAGCCGAAGAAGCTGTTCTTTTTCTCAAGGCTCAGTGTGCGTCTCGGTTTTTTTGCTGCTTTTACTTCTTTTGCCTGAACACTCATTTCTCTCACCTCCATGTATAATTTTTAGCAGGAACGACGGTTCCGTCTTCCAAAGTTACGTCAAATGAATTGTAGTTGACAAAGAATGTCTTTACGTTGTTGCCGTAGGTCGTCGCATAAACGCCGGAGACTGTCTTTCCGGTTTCTGCGTCGATTGCCGCAACCTTTTCGTGGTTGGTTATCGGCTGGTTTACAACGTCTTTCATCGCTTCGTTAAGCTCTTTGTAAATCTCAACCGCACGGTCGAAGGTGTCGGTATAGGTTACGGAATAGAACTTATAAGCAAGCGGAGTGTTATCAAACACGGTGTTGTCTTCATACATCCATCTGAAACTCGGGTTGCTTCCTGTTTCGACCGCTTTCAGAATTTCGGTTTCGTAATCGCCCGAAATGTTGAACGCGTCGCCGGAGTAAGAGACATATCCGTGAAGAACGATCTGTAAGAACGGAACGCTTTCGGATTCGGAGGTGAAGTCGCTTGCACCCTGCGGCAAACCGAAAACTGCGTCCGCGTATTTCCAGGTATAATCGTTACCGGTTGAAACAGCGACATCGTAATCTGCGAATTTATCGAGAATTTCACGGTTTATCGCAAGCGTTTCTTCGCGGTTGACTATTCTGTTGGTCTTGTAGTTACTGTCAAGATACTGACCTATCGAACCGAGAGAAATAGCAGTCATTCCGACGGTCTTATCGTAATCTGCCTTGAAAGTATCGGCAAATCCGGTAAGCAGGTCGGGAGAAACAACAGACTTATATTCGTCTGAATCGTCAAGTTCAAGTCCCGTGACCTGAGATCTTATACCGACTCTCGAAATTCTGAGGTCGAGGCGTCTTGCAACATCGTTCTGATAGTTGAAGTTGTCGCCTCCGGTCTCTCTGTAAAGATACATAAAGTCGGCGGTCGGATAAAGTTTTGTGTTGTTATCGGTACAATAGGAAACGAGAGCTTTAAGTTCGTCGGTCGAGCCCATTTCGCCGATAAGACGGAGAGCGTTGAAAACGGTGTTGTAATAGCCGCCGTTCGTCCAGTAGGAGTAACGGGTTTTTACGTTTGTAACGCCGTTTTCGGCAAGTTTTTCGAGAATTTCTTTCGCCTGTGAATAAGTTGTCAGAGCACGCTTCTTGACAACGGGAATACCTGCGACGGTTTCGTCTTTGTCGATTGCACCGAGCAAATCAACATAGAGGGAAAGTCCGGATTCCTTTGTTTTCTGCGACGGAAGAACTTCTTCCTTTATAAGGTAGTTTCTGTACCACTTAGCATAGTCGGAATAGGTTTTGTTTCCGTCCATGAAGAAGTATTTAACGGTGAAGTTGATTTCGGGGACGTCCTTTGAAAGAACAACACCCGTACCGCTTTCGGTATTGGTTGACGAAGCGGTCGAAGAACCCGTGGTCGTGGTATCTGTCTTATAGGTTCTGTAATCTCTTTCGCCGTAGACGATTTCATAGTTTATCGACGCTGCGGCGTTGCTTGTCGCGTTGATGGGTCTTGCGGTGATATTCGACTGGGAAGCACCCTCGGACATTATCGCGACTACCGCACCGTTTGCTCCTCTGTCGTAAGCTCCGAACGCTGTGAGAACGGAAGCGTTGACGGTGGTGTTGAGGTCGCGGTTGAAGGTTTCGTCTTCACCGTAAACTCTTTCGGAATAAGCAAGAGTCGAAAGTTTTCCGGTTGCCGGAATTACCGCACCCGATCCGTCGGGAACAAGCAGATATTCGTCACCGAGAGAAGCGTCGGAAGCTCCGAGACCTCTGTAAAGCGACATTTTGTAAAGACGCTGTTCGGAAGGAGCAAGAATAAGGGACGAATCGACATTTACCTGGAGACCTTCGGTGGTCAAAGTAAGGTCGACGGGAATCGTATACATAACCGATCTTTCGGCACCCTGATATTCCGTCTTTTCCATTTCCGCCTTAACGTCGGAAGCGGTAAAGCCCGCAAGCTTCATGGCTTCGGTAAGAGCGGCACGCTGTCTTGTCGTAAGGCTTCTTCTTATGTAAAGAGTCTGCCAGTCGAGAGTCGGGAAGTCTTTGACGAGAGATTCCTTTTCTTCGAGGGTTATCGTCGACGGAGTGATGAGCTTATATGACGAAGTAAGAACCGCAAGTTCGGACGAATGTCCGGTTTCGAGAGCCGCATGCAGCTTTTCGTAGGTGTCTACGGTAAGAACCGGAGGAGCAAGGTCTTTGTTGGGGTCGTTACCTATCGTATATATAACTCTGAACTTGCCGTCGCCCATATCGGCGATAACAAAGTTTTCGTCGTCGAGACAGTTATCGTAGAAGTTGAATTCGTATCTCTTGTTGAGTGCGTCATACGCTTCAATCGAAAGAGGAGAAGAAATCATGCTTCTTGAACCCTCTTCTATCATTCCGGCGTTCGACGGGTCGCTGTGATATATCTGACCGCCTTTTTTATCGTATACGGCGATCGACGTATCGTTGAAATCCATATAAAGGATATAGTTGCTGTTCTCGGTGAGTTTTACCATACCGGTAATGCCGAGGTCTTTTCCTTCGGAGGAGGTTATCATCGGATAACGGGTCTGTTTAACAACAGAATCTTCGCTTCCGCCGAGGAGTTTTAAGATATGTTCCTGTCTCTGTTCGTCGGAAATAAAGGACGAACCTCTTGAAGAGCCGCAGGAGGAGAGGATGAGCATTGCCGCAAAGACAAGGGCGACGCTTAATAAGATTTTGCCGAATTTTTTCATTATCTTTCCTCCTCCCTACTCGTTTAGCCTGTAACTTATCTCGGTTGACAGCTGCTGGATAAATCCGACAACCTGCTGAACGAGGAAGAAGAACAGTATCATAATGAAGAGAATTATCAAAATTCCCAATATCGACAAAATCGCGGTCGCGATGCCTTTGCCGAATTCATACTGATGGGTCGTTATCATTCCGAGGAAGATTATGATATAGGCGAGAACCATGCCGACCGTCGAAATCGTATAGTAGGTTCCGGCGGAATCGAGGTTCAAGAAATTGCTCAAAGGAATAAGCAGGAAGTTGCATATGGTTATCGGAAGCGTTCCGACGGCTGTTGCCTGGAAGATATCGGAAAGTTTTCCGTCGCCGTCCATAAGGGAGGTGAAGCACCAGTTTGCAATTACCCACAGAAGATACGGAAGAACCGCAATGAGCATTTCGGTGAAAATCTGAACGTTAAGCTGTTCATATCTCGTTGTGAAGAGGTATCCGCGGAGCTGTTTGCTTAAAACCGCCGAGACGGCAAGCAGAATATAGAGGATAACGGCACCGCCGATATTTCTGCGTTTCGGATCGTTCTTTAAGTCATAGAAACCGTCGAACGGATGAACGAGACAATAGAAGAAATAGGGGAATCTTTTAATGGAAACGACAAGACCTTTCCAGAATTTTATTCCGAAATTTTTGAACCAGTTTCCTACATTTGCAAGTTTGTTCTGTGTCATGCGTTACCACCCCTTTCTTTCAGTAATTTTTTCTTTTTGCGTCTCTTGTTTAAGAAATAGAGAACGAAGCATCCGGCGACCACTACGACAAGACCGATGACTATGAAAATGAAGTTTTCGGACATCGACTGTTTCTGCAATTCCTTGAACGCCTTTGAGTAGTTCGTGGTTTCGTTTGCTATTTCGAAATATTCGAGAGCCTGTTCGTAATGTTTAAGGCTTTCTTCGGAGGAAATCGAAGAGTCTGTTGCTTTTCTCATTTCCGCCTTGCCCATACCGACATAAGCGATATAGAAAGCGGAGTTATAAGAAACAACCTTTTCCCAAAGGACTTTCGCCTCTTCGTATTTTCCGGAGTTATGGGTTATTATGGCTTCGTGAATGGTCTTTGCGTAATCGGTAAGCTCGAATACGGTAAGGGTATTGTTGTTGCCGTCCGAGACGATTACATCGTCACCCGTTGTGGTTATCGAGTTTGCCGCGGTGAAGCGTCCGTACTGTGTTCCGTAGCCTCCGCCGACATACAAAAGGTCGCCGTCGGGTCCGTAGGTAAAGAGTCTGCCGGAACGCTGGTCGAGCATCGTGTAGATATCGCCGTCCGCAACGCAAACGTCAACTATCTGCGGAGTCTGGGTCTTGTTTTCGGTGTAGATATCGCCGACGATTGCAAGTCTGCCTTTTCTGCGGAGAGTATCAACGCCCGAAGCGGAAAGTTTCTTTATCGGGGAACCGCTGTCGGAATCGGAACCGAGCGAAGCGATTGCCGCCTGATATTCGGTTGCGTCAACGGTTCCTATTGTGGCATAGGTAAGACCTCTGTCGTCAACAAGAATGTTGCTGTATTCGGTAGGAACGTATTTTGCAAGGTTTGCTTTCTGTTCCTCGGTTGCGAGAAGTCTCCAGAACCATTCGATAGCACTTACCGAGACATTCGGTGCACCGGTGAACTGACGGAAAGTTCCGTCGTCGTCGAAGACCATGATACCTCTGTTTACGCCGTAGGCAAGGACATTTATACCGCCTGCCGCGTCAACTATAAGTTTTGTGGGCTGGAAAGTATAGGTTTTTCCGAGAACGGAAATTTTTACATCCTGGATAACATTTGAAACAACGCCGTCGATGTTGCAGACGACAATTCTTCTGTTACCGGTATCGGCGACATAGATCTGTCCGTCGTCGTCAACGAAGATACCCTGCGGATTGTAGAAGCCGTATCTGTTGGCGGTGAGCATTGCGGTATCGGTAACCTCTTCGCCCGCTTCGTTGATAACGGTCTTGATAATGTCGGGAATTTCGTAGTCCTCTGTTCCGACAAGGTCTTTTATTTCTTTTACGACATTGTATTTTTTATCGAGAACGATAATTTCGTTATTTCCGGCGTCGACTACATATATATAATCGCCCTTTGTAAAGAGGTCCACCGGATTGAAAGCTTTTCCGACGCCGAGATCCGCAGCGGCAAGAACCTTTGAAGTGCGGTAAGCGTCCGGAGTTCCGACAATATCACCGAAATAGCTGTAATTGTAGCTGTCGGTCATATTTTCGTTATAGGGAAGAGCGAAGGAAGGCAGAGCCGTCGACAAAAGAACGGCGAAAATCATGCAAATAGTAATAAGGGATTTTGTTATCTTTTTCATTTCGCCACCCCCTTAGTCTTTCATACCCGATGTCGCCATCGTTTCGAGAATATTACTCTGGGAGATAATAAAGACGATAACGGGGACGAGCATCATTACGATCGATATAGCCATCGAAACACCCTGACGGGCGATACCTGCGGCTGCGACCTGGCTGAGTGCATAAGAAAGCGTTTTGAGTTCTTCCTTATATATATAGATGTTTGAACCTGTGTTCCAATATTCCTGAACCGAGAAAACGATAAGCGTCAGCCAGCCCGGTTTAATGGAAGGCATAAGAATCGACCAGAATATCTTGAATTCGCCTGCACCGTCGATACGGGCAGCTTCGAGAACCGAGTCGGGGAATCCGTCGATAAACCCTTTAATAAGGTAAAGGGAGAACGCGGAGCCGAGAGCCGGAACAAGAATTGACCAGAAAGTATCGATCCAGCCGAGGTTTGCCATTATGATGTAGTTCGAAACCGTTGCTGCGGTCGGAGTAAACATAAGGGCGTAGGTCGAAAGGGTGAAAATGAAGTTTCTGCCCTTGAATTCTCTTTTTGAAAGAGGATAAGCACACATCGACGCCGACAAAACTCTGAGAGC
>CAKSPP010000018.1 GCA_934481505.1 uncultured Eubacteriales bacterium | reverse complement strand
GCAGAAAAGAACGAAGAACCGGAAACACCGACAGACGAAGAGCCTTCGGACGATAACGATAATAAAGCTCCCGAAGAACCGGAAAAGCCTTCTGAACCGACAAAATCGGCAGAGGAAATCTATGCGGAAGCGAAAAGCAAAAATGATTCGGCACAAAAAAGGCTTTCAAACGCACAATCGGCCTATAATTCGGCAAAAGAGGCTTACGAAAAAGCCTCGGCAGCAGCCTCCGACGCCGTAAATAAAGAGAAACTCGGGCTTAAAGGCTTTCTCGAATCGAGGGGCAGCACCGAAGCCTTGAAATGGTTCAATTCTTCAAATTACAAATACGCAAACCTTACAAAAATCGGAGATCCAAAAGACGCAACAAGTTTTTCGAGTGTAAGGCGTGCCATAAAAACAATTGAAAGCTACAACAACCGCAGAGCCTCTATGGGGCTTGCCGCTCTGAAAATCGACGACGGGCTCATGGCGATGGCTGCGGTTCAGGCGAATACCGCAAGAACTCATCTTTACCATAACGAATATCGGACATACGAAATTACCGAATGTATCGCGGCACAATGTTCAAATCCGCTCTCTTACTGGTTCGACAGCGAGAAAAAAATCTATGACAACGCTGTCGCAAAAGATCCGAAATTCAAAAATATCGAAATTTGGCAGATCTGGCAGCTTTATGATGAGGGGGACCCGACTGCGGCAACCATCCTCAATAAAGCGTCGCATTACCTCAACATAATCTCCGAAGAGACGACTCTTATCGGTGCGGGAGCGGCATATAAAGGAAGTACGCCCTATGACGTCACCGACGCAAAATCAGGTTCGGGCGGCGAAGATGTCGCTTCGTGGAAAAGAGATTTTGAAAACTATGCCGCTGCGATAGAAAGCAAGACAAAGGAAGTTTCGGGGACAAAATCAAAACTCGATAAAGCGGAAAAAGAATTAAACAACGCAAAATCCGCGGCAAAAAACGCAGAAGCGAACCTAAAAGCACTTCAATAAAAGGAGAAAAATATGACAAAGAAAAAACTGCTGCACCTTATCTGGATAATTCCTGCGGCACTGATTTTGCTGTTTTTCGTTCTTTCGTGTTTTTACACGGTAAACGAAACGGAAAAAGCGGTCGTGACGACTTTCGGAAAAGTCTCGGGAGTTTCTTCGGCAGGGCTTCACTTCAAGCTGCCGTATCCGATTCAGGAGGCAAGAACCGTCGATATGACGACGAGAAAACTCCGCATAGGATATTCCGGCAAAGAGGGCGACCCCGAAGTCAAAGCGGACGAAGCGAGCATGATAACGGGCGACTATAACATCGTTTCGGTCGACTTCTTTATCGAATGGAAAGTTTCCGATCCGCAGAAATATCTTTTCAATTCGGAAGACCCCGATTCCATTCTTTCCTTTGTCGCACAGGCTGCGGCAAGAGACATTATCGGTTCGAGCACCGTCGACGACATTCTGACGACGGGCAAAATGACGATTCAGTCGAATATCAAGGCTCTGATGACCGAGAGACTGACAAACTATGATATCGGCGTTCAGGTAACCGACGTCAAAATCCAGGACGCGGAACCGCCGACCGCGGAAGTTTCGGCAGCATTTAAGGAAGTCGAAACCGCAAAGCAGCAGATGGAGACCGCCATAAACGAGGCGAACGCCTATAAAGCGTCGGTTCTTCCGAAAGCAAACGCCGACGCCGACAAGATTATAAAGGACGCCGAGGCATATACCGAAGAGCGAACAAACGAGGCAACAGGACAGGCGTCGAAATTCTCGGCAATCTACGCCGAATATGCCCATAACCCCGCAGTAACGAAAAATAGAATGTATCTTGAAATGCTCGAAGAGGCTCTTCCGGGCGTAAAAGTATATATAAACGCGACGGAGGGCGGAACAAACACCGTTCTGCCGCTTGAAAGCATTGTAAAAGGAGGAAACGCAAATGGCTAAAACAAAGAAAATAATAATCATTGTCGCCGCCGTTATCGCCGCAATTCTTCTTTTATCTCTGATTTCTTCGACGATGTATTCGGTCGGAGAAAACCAGTTCGGAATAGTAAGACAGTTCGGACAGGTCGTCGACATCAAAAACGACCCCGGCCTTTATTTCAAAGTCCCGTTCGTTCAGGAAATAGATTATCTCCCGAAAAACACTCAGCTTTACGACGTAACGCCGAGCGATGTTTTAACTTCCGACAAAAAATCGCTTGTCGTCGACAGCTACGCGATATGGAAAATCGTAGATCCTCTCGAATTTGTTCAGTCGATAGGAACTCTCGGCGAAATGGAAGGCAGACTTGACGCGGCGACTTACAGCGTCGTTAAAAACACCCTCGGAACGATGATTCAGACCGACATCATAATGGCGGGAAGCGACACGACAAACTACCGCAACGAACTCAATAAGATAATAACCGACAGAGTAAACGAGCAGGTCAAAAACGAATACGGCGTCGAAATTGTCGCAATAGAAGTCAAGAAGCTCGACCTGCCGTCGGATAATGAAGCGGCGGTTTATGAAAGAATGATTTCCGACCGCAAGCAGATCGCGGCGGCATATATCGCCGAGGGCGACCTTGAAGCGTCGAAAATCAAGAATGACACCGACAAGGAAGCGGCAATAACCGTGAGCGAAGCGAAAGCCAAAGCCGAAACATTGAAAGGTGAAGCGGAAGCGAAATATATGCAGATTCTCGCGGGGGCTTACTCCTCTTCGGAAAGACAGGATTTCTATTCTTTCTACCGTTCGCTCGAAACCGCGAAAACGCTTGTAAAAGACGACGGCAGCGGCAATATGACATTGATTTTGCCGAAAGACAGCGAACTTGCAAAAATATTTATCGGAAACAACTGAAAATAACAAATGCGGCTGCAAACAATGTTTGCAGCCGCTCTTTTTACCCCGTAAAGGGGAATAAGACAGACCGGGGAGTCTGTCTTATTCAAGGGGGATATATCATGAAAAACAAGAAATAAGCTTTTGTTGTGACTTTATAATAACATTCTTTTTCGGCAGAAATGTTAAGAAATTTTCTGCATTATGGATTAAAACTGCGGCAGTCTTTTTTCTTATTTTACTTTCTCGAAAATCCACATTTTGCTGCAATATTCGCCGAGACCCGGAACGGGAATTCCGAAGCCCATAAGCTGGGAACCGGTATATTCCTTTCCAGAAACGGTTTCGCGGTAAACGGCGTTTTTGTCAAGTCCGCGAAGAACAAGTCTTTCGGGATTGGGTTCGATTTCGACATGAACTCTCATATAAACCGCGATAGCAGCCGACTTATCGGAAGCAACGCTGCACCATGCGGAGCAGTTTTCTTCAAACGGGCTGCGGAGACGGTAATAATCGGCATTTACAAGCATATCACCGTACTTTTTATAGAGTTCAGCACCGTAGGTGACCATTTTTTTGTCTTCTTCCGAAAGTTTCGTCGGGTCAAGCTCATATCCGAAAGAACCGGTAAGAGCGACATTTATTCGGGTGTCAAAAGCCGTGACGTGTCTTGTCTGGTGGTTCGGGCAGGCGGAAACATGGCCTACCATTGTTCCGAGGGGGAAAATCATCGAAGTGCCGTACTGGATTTTGAGTCTTTCGACGGCGTCGCTGTCGTCGCTCGTCCATGTCTGCGGCATATACGCGGTCATTCCGCAGTCGAAACGTCCGCCGCCTCCCGAGCAGTTTTCAAAGAGAACGTCGGGAAAATCTTTCGTAAGTCTTTCAAGAACCGAATAAAGTCCGAGGTAATAACGGTGAACAAATTCGCCCGCATGCTCGCTGTCGAGAAGTTCGCTTCCCGCTTCGGTCATATTGCGGTTGAAGTCCCATTTGATATAGGAGACCATTCCCGTTTTTAAGATGTTTGCAACCGAGTCGTAAACGAATTCACAGACATCTTTACGCGAAAGGTCGAGCATAAGCTGAGTTCTCGCAAGGGAACGGGGTCTGTTTTTGAAATGTATGCACCAGTCGGGATGCTTTTCGTAAAGGTCGCTTTCGGGAGAAATCATTTCGGGCTCGAACCAGATTCCGAGTTTGCATCCCGATTTTTCAAGCTTTTTGTAAAGCCCCTCAATGCCGTTCGGAAGTTTGTTCTTATCGACATACCAGTCGCCGAGGGAAGAGGTATCTCCGTCGCGGTGACCGAACCAGCCGTCGTCGACGACAAGAAGTTCGACGCCCAGGTCGGCAGCTGCGTTGCCTATTTCGGCAAGTTTCTTTTCGTCAAACGAGAAATAGCAAGCCTCCCAGCTGTTTATAATTACGGGGCGGCGGATATCTCTGTATTTTCCGCGGCAAAGGCGTTTTCTTATGATGTTGTTGAAGTTATGGGAAAGACCCGTAAGACCGTTTTCGGAATAGGTCATTACAGCTTCGGGAGAAGTGAAAGTTTTTCCCGGTTCAAGCACCCAGCAAAAACCGTCGGGGTTTATTCCGGCGTTAAAACGGGTGAAATTATATCGTGTTCCCTCGACCGTCATTTTATAGGAACCCGAATATACGAGGGTCGCACCGTAGCAGTCGCCCGCGGTTTCGGACGCGGTTTTATCGCAGATAATCATAAACGGATTGTGAGTATGCGACGACGCACCTCTGCGGGAGCCCGTTGTGAAAAGTCCGTGTTTGACGGGGCCTCTTTCAAGGTGTCTTTCTCTGCACCAAGAGCCGTAGTTTGAGATTACGTCGTAACGCATATTGTCGAAATCGACGGTCATGCTCATTACTTTGGAAATATTTACTTCCGCCGCCGACGCGTTTTCAACGACCGCCCAGCGGGTGATGACGTCGTAATCGGCAAAAACGGCGTAGTAAAGGTGGACGAGGATATCCGAAATCCCGTCTTTGAGGGTAACTTTCAGAGTTTTTACATCGTCGCCCTTTTCAAAATAAACGGAGGGAAGCCCTTCAAGTCCGGGTTTTCCGTCGATTATTTCGAAGCTTTCGTATTTAAGATCGACGATGTTGCTTCCGTCGGGGTTTATAATTTCGATAGACGGGTCTTTAAGGTCGCCCCTGCCCCAGCCCGAATATTCGAGAGGTCTGCCCTCTAATGTAAAGGAAAGGTCACCGTCTTCGAGGTTTGCCGAATGGGACGAGAACCAGTCGTATTCGCGGTTCATATAGGCGTCGTCGCCCGACTCTATTTTTCTGCCCCAATATGCGTGCATTAAATATCCGCGTTCGACAAACATTATATAGCTTGAATTTTTCGTGTTTATATGAAATTTCGTTCCGTTTACTTCTATTGACATAATGCCCTCCGTCACAATTAGTATATTGATTTTATCATAATTAAAAGGCAAAGTCAATCGCGAATATTCAAATATTTTCCGAAAATCGGGGTTTTGGTATTGCAAATAAAAGAAATATAAGATATAATATAAAAAACGCTATCATGAAATGGAGAAAAAGAATGAAGGTATTAGTAATAAACGCAGGTTCGTCCTCCGTCAAATATCAGCTTTTCGATATGTCCGACGAGAGCGTGCTTGCCAAAGGTATCTGCGAAAGAATCGGAGACGAAATGGGCAAATTCAAGCATAAGGTTCCCGGAAGAGAAGATTATGTTCTTGAAACGAAAATCCCCAACCACAAAGAAGCTATCGAGCTTGTCGTTAAAGCTCTTACCGACGAAAAACTCGGCGTTATCAAGTCGATGAGCGAAATTTCCGCTGTCGGCCACAGAGTTCTTCACGGCGGCGAAAAATTCAGCGGCTCGGTTATCGTTGACGACGATGTTATCGCGGCTATTGTCGACTGTTGCGAACTCGGACCTCTTCACAATCCGCACAACCTTACCGGTATCCGTGCCTGCGAAGAAATAATGGGCAAAGATTGTCCCCAGGTTGCCGTTTTCGACACCGGTTTCCACCAGACAATGCCCGATTACGCGTATATGTACGCTCTCCCCTATGAATATTACGAAAAATACAGAATAAGACGTTACGGCTTCCACGGAACCTCTCACCGCTACATAAGCATGAGAGCCGCGGAAATGCTCGGGAAAGACCCGAAAGACCTTAAAATCGTCACCTGCCACCTCGGAAACGGTTCTTCCGTCGCCGCGGTTGACGGCGGAAAATGTCTCGACACCTCGATGGGACTTACTCCTCTTGAAGGTATAATCATGGGAACCCGCTGCGGCTCTATCGACCCTGCAATCATCCCCCTTATCATGCAGAAAGAAAATATGACACCGGCACAGGTCGACGAAATGATGAACAAAAAATCCGGTATCCTCGGCGTTTCGCAGAAGACAAGCGACAACAGAGATATCGAAAACGGTGCGAAAGCGGGCGACAAGAGATGTCAGCTTATCGAAAGCATGCTCGTTCATCAGTTGGTTAAACTTATCGGCGGATACGCTGCGGCAATGGGCGGCGTCGACGCGGTAGTCTTTGCCGGCGGTATCGGCGAAAACAACCCGCATTACAGATCGAGAGTCGCAAAGAAACTTGCGTTCCTCGGTGCGGAAATCGACGAAGAGCTCAATATGAAGAGAGGCATTGAAGCGGATCTTTCCAAAGACCCCGAACATACCAAACTTCACATCATGGTTATTCCGACAAACGAAGAACTCATGATAGCAAGAGACACCGTCGAACTCGTAAACGGCAAATAAGAATAAGCAATAAAAGAGGGGGCTTAAAGCCCCCTTTATGTTTTCCGATAATATTTTCGGAATTTCGCGAATAAAATTATAAATCGAGGTGATACGGTGATTGAAGTATTATATGAAAAATTGAATATATCCCCCGTTGCGACGATAATAATTTCGGTCGCCATGATGCTTTTTGTCGGATATCTTCTGACAAGAATTACAAAACTGCTGAAATTGCCGAACGTCACCGCCTACATATTGGCAGGTATTCTTCTCGGGCCCTATTGCCTCAACGCAATCCCCGAAAGGGTAATTTCCGGAATGGATTTCCTTTCGGATATCGCCCTCGCTTTTATCGCGTTCGGAACGGGCGAATTTTTCAAATTTTCGGAACTCAAAAAGAACGGCGGCAAGGTTATCGTCATAACCGTTTTTGAGTCGCTTGCGGCGTCGGCGGCAATTTTCGTCGTTATGTATTTCGTTTTGCGGCTCGACCTTGCGTTTTCGGCGGTAATTGCTGCCCTTGCGGCGGCAACAGCCCCTGCCTCGACCTTGATGACAATCCGTCAGACGGGAGCGAAAGGCGACTTTGTAAACACGCTTTTGCAGGTCGTCGCCCTTGACGATATAGTGGGACTTTTCGCTTACAGTATCGCGATTGCCGTTGCGGTCGCTTCCCAAGGCGGCTCTGCCGATATCGGCGGAATTTGCCTTACCTTTGCGGAAAACATCGGAATAATGGCTCTCGGCGGCTTTTTCGGAGTTTTGATGCGGCTTCTTATGCCGAAAAAGCGTTCGACCGACAACCGCCTTATAATTTCTATAGCGACGCTCTTTGCGTTCTGCGGAATCTGTGCGATTATCGGAATCTCGCCGCTGCTCGGCTGTATGGCGATGGGCACTGTTTATATGAACATAACCGAAGACGACAAGCTCTTCAAGCAGTTAAATTATTTCAATCCGCCGATTCTCCTGCTGTTTTTCGTTCATTCGGGGCTTTCTTTCAGGCTCGGCGACCTTTTCGAAAACAACGCGGCGATAGGTGCATATCCGCTTATCGCGGTCGGGGCGATCTACTTTATAACGCGAATCGTCGGGAAATATGTCGGTTCTTTTGTCGGCTGCTCTCTCGTCAAAAAGGATAAAAAAGTCAGGAACTTTTTGGGACTTGCCCTTATTCCGCAGGCAGGGGTCGCAATAGGACTTGCGGCTCTCGGAGCAAGAACTCTCGGCGGAAGTCTCGGAAGTGCGTTGCAGACGGTTATCCTTGCGTCAAGCGTTTTATATGAACTGATAGGTCCCGCCTCGGCGAAACTTTCGCTCTGGCTTTCGGGGGCATATTCAAACAATATCGACGAACTTGTGCCGATTGAAGAAAAGCTTTCGCCCGTCGACGAACTCGTTGCGAAAATAAACAAAATAAGAGAAGAAACGCCCCGAGACGACGCCCCGTCTCCCGAAGAGGCGGCGTTTGACGAAGCGGCGGAGGAACAGTACGCAATACTTGAAAATATTCAGAAAAGACAGAGAAATCGGAGGAGATTTTTATGATAAATCCGGCAATAACAGACCCGATAGCAACCCTGCTCGGCGACTGGTCGACGGGACTCGGGACGGCTTCCGTAATTTTCAGAATAGTAATTTCGGTCGTGCTTTCGGCGATAATCGGCTGCGAGCGGTCAAGCAAACGCCATTCTGCGGGGTTCAGGACATTTATCCTTGTTTCCCTTGCCTCGACCACCGCAATGCTTATCGACATCTACCTTGCGGAAAGTTTCGGTTTCAAGCTGCCGATGCTTTCGGTCGCTTCGGTCATCGCGGTTGCCATAACAAGCGGAAATTCGGTGCTTTTCAGTTCGAGAAATCAGATAAAAGGACTAACGACCTCGGTCGGGCTCTGGGCGTGCGGATTTATCGGACTTGCGATAGGTGCGGGGCTTTATCTTCTGACAATCGTTTCGTTCGTTGCTCTGCTTTGCAGCCTGATGTTCTTCCCGCAGGTCGAAAATCTCTTAAAAAACATTTCGAACCATTTCGATATTCACCTTGAACTGAAAAACAAGGACGACCTCAAAGATTTCGTCGCGACGATAAGAAAACTCGGACTGCGTATCGACGACATCGAAATGAACCCGGCATATCTGAATTCGGGGCTGAGCGTTTACACGATAGGACTGACAATCGACAGCCCGGAGCTGAAAAAATATAAAAAACACAGCGAGATAATCGAAGCACTGTCTTCACTCGAATATATCTACCATATCGAGGAACTGATATAGGGATAGAGGATAAGAGATAGAGCACAAGAAAATAAAAGACTAAAATGAAAGCACCGCATAGCGGTGCTTTTTTCTAATTATATAGGTCTTTTTCATAAAGCTTCAATCTATATGTTTCTCCCGGAATCGCATCATAAAAAGAAATAGAATCATCTTTGAATTTGTCTCCTTTGCTTAAAGAAGAAAGGTATATACTTCCGGAATCAACGACATTGTTTTCACTGTCATATAATTTATAATCAATCATATCATATCCGTAATTTTTACCATTATATGTTTTCTCTCCGGAAACAGTAATTTTCAGGGTAGATAATATATCTTTATTATATTCAAATGTTATTTCATTTATCTGAATAATAGCAGATACTGTTCCGCCATATCCGTGTAACTTTAATTCCTGAGGCATATTGTCAAATATAAGATTAACATCTTTTGTCGGAAGAGAATATGCAGAACAATTCACTTCATCAAAAGCAATATTCTCAGCAGTATTGGAAACCGTCAAATATACTGTTCCGTCAGAAGATTTTCCCGGAGAAATATCATCTTTTTTTATTCGAAATTCTGCAAGCAATCGTTCTCCGACAATTGAATTTGTGTAATATCCGAAATCATCTTTTGAAACAGCTGTCGTTTCATTATAGACCGTTTCTCCCGCATCATTTTCTATTCTTACAGAGACATCGACATCCGCTGAAATCATTTGATCTTTTTGGTTAAGTAAAGAGAAGAAAATGCTGTAATCATTTGTACCCTCATTATACTGAAAAACCCAACCCTGAAGAGTGCTGATGTCATTACCCGATACAATTGAAAACCCCGAACATCCGCATAATGATAACAACAAAACAATTGCTATTATTATACTTAATTTTTTCATAATATGTTTCTCCCATTTTTATATTTATATAAATAATAGCATATTTTTTTGACAAATAAAAGTATTGTTGACTATAATTATACAAAATTTTACATTTTTGTAATATTTGCACATGCTTTTTGAGTAAGCAAGTCTCTGAAATTCTCGTTTATTGTATAACTTTTATTTGAAGCAGCCTTAAAGTGAAAGCTTTTGTTCTACCTACATACCAATCCTTCGGATTGGATAAAAAAAGACAGCCGATTGGCTGTCTTTTGAATCTATCAGTATAAATCAAGGCGGAGCCTTGTATGTAATCCGACGAAGTCGGCATGTAACCATTTTCGCAAGAAAATGTATGTAATCAATCCGAAGAACACTTCTTGAATAGTTATAATATACGCCTGCGGCGATTACATACCCGCTAACGCGGGATGACATACCAATCCTTCGGATTGGATAAAAAAAGACAGCCGATTGGCTGTCTTTTTTTGGAGCGGGTGATGGGAATCGAACCCACGCGACCAGCTTGGAAGGCTGGGGTTCTACCATTGAACTACACCCGCAAATATTTAACGCGGTTATTATACCCGAAAATCTCCGTTTTGTCAATAGAAATCTTTAAGATTTAACAATATCTTCAAAAAAACTGCTCTTATGGGAGGGCAACCAAGAAGTAATGCCGCCTTTTGACACGATAATTCGTCAAAGACACCGAACAAATGTTCCGCGTGCCATCGTCCGAAGGCACGCGGGAAGAGAACTCCGTGCGGCTCTTATTTACCCTCAGAAAAGCCCAGTCGTCGGTTTACGCAGGAATTTGCCGACCGCACTTTTCGCCGCGATATACGCCGAAACAAGCGTGTTTTTATTTCCCGACGAAAGGTAAAAATATCCGTTTCTTATCGGGTCTTCGCCCGAAACGGGAAGTCCGTTTTTCGTTTTCAGATACGGAAAAACGCCCTGTTCCGAAATCGCGGCGTCGAGCTGCCAGAAATATTCGTAAAGCGTTTTTTCGAGCCCCGAAATCTTCCTTTCGGAAAGCAGCGAAAAGAGCGAACCCAACAGTCCTGTTTCCTTTTTCGGATAAAACGAGTCAAAGCCCGAAACCGTCACCCTGCCCTCTTTATCGCAGAGAAAATAGAGCGGTTTTGCGTACATATCCCGCAGAAAAGCACGGTTATGCCAGCCGACAAAATCGGTAACGGGATCTGTCCTTATAAAAAACGCCGCCTCTCTTTTGCCGAGAAAAGGATATCTCGAAAGAAGAGAAAGCCCGCGACAGTCAAAGACATTTTCCGAAAAGACCGAAACACCGTCGCCGCTTTCGATAAAAAAGCCGTCGTCATTCTGCGTTACAAAATCAATCCGAGTGTTTTCATAAAGCGACACACCCTTGACCGAAAGAAAACAAAGAAGAGCCGAACAGAAGTCCGTCTTATCGACAGCAGCTCCGCCTTTCGGCGAATATATCCCGCACTCAAAGGGAAAAGAGAAGAGGTCAAGCCCGTCTTTCCCGTCGATAAACTCAACGTCGAGCCCTGCGAATTTCCGAAGTCGGTATTCCTCTTCGACCGTTTTTCGCGACAAACCTCCGTCGGAAAAAGTGAAGATATCCTTATCGGTAAAATTTTCGTATCCGACCTCGCAGGCAACGCTTTTAAGCTCCGAAACGGCGTTTTTTTCAAGATTGAAAAAAGAAAGAGCCTTTTCGGAACCGAATTTGTTTTTCAGCGAAAACAGACTGCGTTCGGCGTCGTACTGCAAGATATCGGGGGGCGTTTTTTTCGCGTAAAAATCGTCTTTTTCGAAGACCGCAACCTTTTTCCCCTCTTTATAAAGCAGGTAAGCCGCAAAAAGTCCGCAGAAGCCTCCGCCGATGACGGCAACTTCGGTTTTTTCCTCTTTTTCGAGCGGTGAAAATGTAATTTTTTCCATATCTGCTCCTTTCGTTTTACGATTATTCCCGCCGTCGGGGCTTTTTATGCCGCCCGCCGCCGTTTTTTCAAGAAAAAGTCATTGACACAATGCTACTTTTTATATATAATATAATAAATATGTGCGGAAAGGAGCGGTTTTATGAGATTTATCAGTCATTCCGAAGAGGAAACAAGAAACCTCGGAGCCGCTTTGGCAAAAAAACTTTCCGCAGGTTCGGTCTTTTGTCTTCACGGCGAAATGGGCTGCGGCAAAACCGCGTTTGTAAAAGGCGTTGCCGAAGGTCTCGGATATACGGGCGAAGTTACAAGCCCGACGTTTGCCCTTTGCCACCGTTACGACACCGAACCCGTTGTTTTTCATTATGATCTTTACAGACTGACCGATGCGGACGATATCTTTTCCGCCGGTCTTTTTGACTGTTGCGACGGAAATTCGGCGGTATTTATCGAATGGCCGAAAGATATCGAAGAGCTCGGCGAAGAGGTTCACGACATTTATTTTTCCTACGGAAACTCCGAAAACGAGCGAATTATTGAAACGGAGGACGGACTGTTTTGAAAAATGTTGTTCTGGCGTTTGACGCCGCGTCCTCTTCCTATTCCGTTTCGGTTTTCTGCGGCGGAACTTTGACTTCTTATTTTTCCGAAAGCTCGACTTTAACGCACAGTCAGACGCTTTTGCCGGCAATTTTAACGGTTCTCGAAAAATCGGGGGCGACAACGGACGACATCGAAAAAATCGTTGTTACGGTAGGTCCCGGCTCCTTTACCGGACTTAAAATCGCCGTTGCGACAGCCAAGGGGCTTGCCTTTGCAAAAGATATCCCCTGCGTTCCGGTGTCGACGCTTAAAGCCATGGCTTACGGACACACCGGCGAAGACGGAATTATCTGCTGCACCCTTGACGCAAGGCGAAAAATGCTTTACGCGGCGTTTTTCGAATGTAAAAACGGAAAAATCACAAGGCTTACCGAAGACGGACAGATCTCGGCGGAAGAGGCGGCGGAAATTGCCGCGGGCTGCGGCAAAAAGCTCATTCTCGCCGGAGACGGAGCAAAAATTCTCGCCGAAAGGCTTGAAGATAAAAACGCGGAATTTGTTTTTCCGCAGGATTATGACATTATCGACTCACGCGGAATGCTTGCAGCGGCGGAGGGAGAAGAGGAAATTTCTTCCCTTAAACTTCTGCCGAGATATTTAAGAAAACCGCAGGCGGAACGCGACAGAGAAGAAAAATTAAAAGGAGATATAAAATGATAGCTATCGGGGCTGACCACGCAGGCGTTTTCATGAAAAACGACCTGAAAAAATTCATTGAAGATATGGGATACGAAGTAAAAGACTTCGGAACCTTTACCGACGAAAGCTGCGACTATCCGGTTTACGCGAAAGCGGTTTCGGAAGCGGTTGCAAAGGGAGACTTTGAAAAAGGAATTCTCGTTTGCGGAACGGGAATAGGAATGTCGATGGCTGCAAACAAGGTCAAAGGCATAAGAGCCGCAGTCTGCACCGATCCGAAAAGCACCGAATTCACACGCAGACACAACGACGCCAACATTCTCTGCCTCGGAGCGAGAATAATAGACGAAGAAACCGCCGAAAACCTCGTCAAAATCTTTTTGACGACCGAATTTGAGGGCGGAAAGCACTTAAAACGCATTTCAATGTTTTCATAATAAACTTAAATAAATCAAAATAAAAGAGAGGACGACCAAAATGAACGTACACATTACAAATCACCCGCTTATCACACACAAAATTTCTCTTATGAGAAAAACCGAAACAGGTTCCAAGGATTTCAGAGAGCTTGCCGATGAAATTTCGATGCTCATGTGCTATGAAATCACAAGAGATCTCCCGATGGTAGATGTCGATATCGAAACTCCGATAACCAAAGCTACCGTCAAAATGATTTCGAAGAAAATGGCGGTCGTCCCCATTCTCCGTGCAGGTCTCGGAATGACCGACGGAATTCTCACCCTTATTCCGAATATCAAAGTCGGACACATCGGTCTTTACAGAGACCCTGAAACCCTCGAACCCGTTGAATATTACTGCAAGCTTCCCGCAGACATCGAAGAAAGAGACGTTTTCCTCGTTGACCCGATGCTTGCTACCGGAGGTTCGGCTTCCGCAGCAATAACATTCCTTAAAAACAAGGGCGTTAAGAATATCAGAAGCGTACACCTTATTGCTGCTCCCGAAGGAGTTACCAGAATAAACAAAGATCACCCCGACGTTGAAGTTTACTGTGCGGCTCTTGACGAATGTCTCAACGACCACGGTTATATCGTTCCCGGTCTCGGCGACGCGGGCGACAGAATTTTCGGAACGAAATAATGGATACAGAAAATATAGTTTTCGGAAGAAATCCCGTTTCCGAAGCAATAAAGGG